>NZ_JBHWZP010000161.1:0-21039 GCF_042728395.1 Streptomyces sp. NPDC060205 | reverse complement strand
CCCCTAGGGGGCGAGGGCGAAGCCCCGCCTTCAGGGGCGCGGGGAACTGCGCGCTCAGCCCCCACCGAACCCGCACACGACAACGCACCGCCCGCCCAAGGAACCGCCGAGATCAAATTCGTACTGCCGGAAGAAAAGGAACAGCCGTACTGTTGTGAGCGTCGACGAGGAGACGAGCCGCAGAACGGAGGTGCCGCACGTGAGACCGCACCCCGTGCCCCGCCCCCGTGTCCCCACGCTCACCCCGCGCCGCCGCGTACGCCTGTACTCGCGGCAGCACATCGACCTGTTGCGCGTCGCCGGCGCGCTCTGTCGTCCCTGACCCGTACCTCCGCGGCCCCGCCCTCCGCACCGTGAGGGCCGGCTTCCTCCACGGTCGATCAGGAAGGCACCCCCGTCGTGTCGTCAGTACCTTCTTCCGCCCTGCCCTCTTCCTCCTCCGCCCTGCATCTCGCCGTCGCGCTCGACGGAGCCGGCTGGCATCCCGCCGCGTGGCGCGAACCGGTGGCCCGCCCCAGGGACCTGCTCACCGCCGGCTACTGGACGGACCTCGTCACCGAGGCCGAGCGCGGTCTGCTCGACTTCGTGACCATCGAGGACGCCCTCGGCCTGCAGTCCTCGCACTTCACCGAACCTGACGGACGCACCGACCAGGTCCGTGGCCGGCTCGACGCCGTCCTGATCGCCGCCCGGGTCGCCCCACTGACCAGCCACATAGGTCTGCTGCCGACCGTGGTGGCCACGCACACAGAGCCCTTCCACATATCGAAGGCAATCGCCACGCTGGACTATGTGAGCACCGGCCGTGGCGGCGTACGGATCCAGGTGTCGGCCCGCCGCAACGAGGCCGCGCACTTCGGCCGCCGTACGGTCCCGTCGTTCCGCATCGAGGACCTGGAGAGCCCTGCCGTACAGGAGTTGACGGTCGACCTCTTCGACGAGGCGGCCGACTACGTCGAAGCGGTACGGCGGCTGTGGGACAGCTGGGAGGACGGCGCGGAGATCCGGGACGTCGCCACGGGCCGCTTCATCGACCGGGAGAAGTTGCACTACATCGACTTCGAGGGCGCGCACTTCAGCGTCAAGGGACCCTCGATCACACCGCGGCCCCCGCAGGGACAGCCGCCCGTCGGGGCGCTCGCCCACGACACCGTGACCGGTGCGCCGTTCCGGCTGCTGGGCCGCAGCGCCGACCTCGGGTTCGTCACCCCGCACGACACCGGACAGGCCCGCGCGATCGTCGCCTCGGTACGTGCCGAACAGGACGCGGCCGGGCGCACGGGGGAGCCCCTGCACCTCTTCGGCGACCTGGTCGTCTTCCTGGACGACGACCCCGCCGAGGCCACGGCCCGCAAGGAGCGGCTGGACGCCCTCGCGGGGTACCCGTACACGAGCGACGCCCGGATCTTCACCGGCACCCCGTCCCAACTGGCGGACCTGCTGGAGGAGTTGGGCGAGGCCGGACTGACCGGCTTCCGGCTGCGGCCCGCCGTCGTCGGCCACGACCTCCCGGCGATCACCCGGGGCCTGGTCCCCGAACTCCAGCGCCGGGGCGTCTTCCGGCACGCGTACGAGGCCGACACCCTGCGCGGACTGCTCGGGCTCGCACGCCCGGCCAACCGGTACGCCGCTGCCTCCGCCGAACCCGCAGCCGCCGCGGCCGACGCAGCCGCCGACGCCGACGCCGACGCCGTCACCACCGCCTGAGCCGGAAGGACCCACGAACATGAGCGAGCCCCGCAAGCCCGTCAAGCAGATCCACCTCGCGGCCCACTTCCCCGGCGTCAACAACACCACCGTGTGGAGCGACCCCCAGGCGGGCAGCCACATCGAGTTCAGCTCCTTCGCGCACTTCGCGCGCACCGCCGAACGCGCCAAGTTCGACTTCCTGTTCCTCGCCGAAGGCCTGCGCCTGCGCGAACAGGGCGGCAAGATCTACGACTTGGACGTCGTCGGACGGCCCGACACCTTCACGATCCTGTCCGCGCTCGCCGCCGTCACCGAACGCCTCGGGCTCACCGGCACCATCAACTCCACCTTCAACGAGCCCTACGAGGTGGCACGGCAGTTCGCGAGCCTCGACCACCTCTCCGACGGGCGCGCCGCCTGGAACGTCGTCACGTCCTGGGACGCCTTCACCGGCGAGAACTTCCGCCGCGGCGGCTTCCTCCCGCAGGACGAGCGCTACTCCCGGGCCAAGGAGTTCCTGGCCACCGCGAACGAACTCTTCGACTCCTGGCACGGGGACGAGATCGTCGCCGACCCGGCGACCGGTACCTTCCTGAGCGATGCCAAGGCCGGGGCCTTCGTCCACCAGGGGCAGCACTTCGACATCGAGGGCCAGTTCAACGTCCCCGCCTCCCCGCAGGGCCGCCCGGTGATCTTCCAGGCCGGTGACTCCGAGGAGGGCCGCGAGTTCGCCGCCGCCGGAGCCGACGCGATCTTCAGCCGGTACGCCACCCTCAAGGAGGGCCAGGCCTTCTACGCGGACGTCAAGGGCCGCCTGGCCCGCCACGGCCGCACCCACGACCAGCTGCTCATCCTGCCCGCCGCGACCTTCGTCCTGGGCGACACGGACGCCGAGGCCGCCGAACTGGCCCGCGAGGTGCGCCGGCAGCAGGTCAGCGGGGCGACGGCGCTCAAGCACCTGGAGTTCGTCTGGAACCGCGACCTGTCCGCGTACGACCCGGACGGGCCCCTGCCCGACGTCGACCCCGACCTCGGCGAGCACACCGTCGCCCGCGGTCGGGCCCAGGTGCGCATGTACCGCGATCCGCTCGCCACCGCCCGCGAGTGGCGCGAGCTGGCCGCCGCCAACAAGTGGTCCATCCGCGACCTGGTCATCGAGACCGGCAACCGGCAGGCCTTCGTCGGCTCGGCCGAGACGGTCGCGCGCACCATCGACGAGTTCGTGCAGGCCGACGCGAGCGACGGCTTCATCCTCGTCCCGCACATCACCCCGGGCGGCCTCGACGTCTTCGCCGACACGGTCGTCCCGCTGCTGCAGGAGCGCGGCGTCTTCCGCACGGAGTACGAGGGCACGACCCTGCGCGACCACCTGGGCCTTGACCGGCCGACCGCCCGGTCCGGCTCCGCGGCCCGGGGTCAGCGGGCGGTCGCCTCGTGAAGTTCCTGGCGATCACCCTGATCGTGCACGCGCCGGACCCGGTCACCGGCATCCAGAAGTCCACCGCCGACCGCTTCCGCGAGGTCCTCGACAACGCCCTGCTGGCCGAGGAGCTGGGCTTCGACGGCTTCGGCGTGGGGGAGCGGCACGAGCGCCCCTTCATCTCCTCCTCGCCGCCCGTCGTCCTCAGCCACATCGCCGCCCTCACCTCCCGCATCCGCCTGTTCACGGCGGTGACGACCCTCAGCCTCCTCGACCCGGTCCGCGCGTACGAGGACTACGCGACCCTGGACCACCTGTCCGGCGGGCGCCTCGAACTGATCATCGGCAAGGGCAACGGAGCCGCCCAGCGCGACCTGTTCCACGTCACGCCCGAGGACCAGTGGGACCGCAACGCCGAGAGCTACGAGGTGTTCCGCACGCTGTGGCGGCAGGACAAGGTGACCGCCGCGACCCGCTTCCGCCCGGAACTGGTGGACGCCGAGGTGTGGCCCAGACCGCTGCAGCAGCCCATCCGCGTCTGGCACGGCAGCGCCACGAGCAGGGAGTCCGTCGACCTCGCCGCCCGCTACGGCGACCCGCTCTTCTCGGCGAACGTCTCCAACCCCATCGAGCCGTACGCCGAGTTGATCCGGTACTACCGTGAACGCTGGCAGTTCCACGGCCACGACCCGGCCCGTATCGCCGTCGGCGCCGGTACCGCGGGCTACTACGCGGCCCGTACGTCACAGGAGGCGGTCAGCGCCTACCGGCCCGTCTTCGAGGGGCAGTTGGCGTTCCAGAAGCGGCTCGGCCTCGAACCTGTCTTCCCCACCCTGGAGGACTTCGTGGAGCGCAGTTCGGCCCTCATCGGCAGCCCGCAGCAGATCATCGACAAGGTGCACCGCTACCACGAGCAGTTCGGCCACACCGTCCTCCATCTCCACGCGGACGCCGGTGGACTGACGGCCACTCAGCACCGGGACTCGCTCGCCCTGTTCCAGTCGGCCGTCGCCCCGGTGCTGCGCCGCGAGATCCCCGACCCGCCGTTCCCCTGGGGTCCGGTGCAGACCGGACCCACGCCGGTGCCCGTCGCCGCCGATCGCTGAGGAGAACCCGTACCCATGTCCGACATCCCCCTCGGCGTCCTCGACCTGGTCCCGGTGTCGTCCGGCTCCACCGCGGCAGAGGCGCTGCGCAACTCCATCGACCTGGCCCAGCGGGCCGAACGGCTCGGCTACTCCCGCTACTGGTTCGCCGAACACCACCTCAACCCCGGAGTGGCCGGCACCTCCCCGGCGGTCGTGCTCGCGCTCCCCGCGTCCGCGACCTCGACGATCAGGCTCGGCTCCGGAGCCGTACAACTGGGCCACCGCACCGCCCTGTCCACGGTGGAGGAGTTCGGGCTCATCGACGCGCTGCACCCCGGGCGCCTCGACCTGGGCCTCGGCCGCTCCGGCGGCCGGCCGCCCGGCGGACCCGTACAGCCGCTGCCGGACGCGACCCCGGTCGTGGAAGGACGGGCCCCCAACGGGCTGCTGATCCCGCCGAAGTTCTCCTTCGCGCACCTGCTCGGCTCACCCCGTGTGGCCCTTCAGCTGAAACTGCTCAAGCAGCCGAACGCCGAATCGCAGGAGTACGGCGAGCAGATCGACGACATCCTCGCGCTGCTGGCCGGCACCTACCGCTCGGCGGACGGCATCGAGGCCCATGTCGTCCCGGGCGAGGGCGCCGACGTCCAGGTGTGGATCCTGGGCAGCAGCGGAGGCGAGAGCGCCGAGGTCGCGGGCCGGGGCGGTCTGCGGTTCGCGGCGAACTACCACGTCAGCCCCGGGACCGTACTGGAGGCGGTGGAGGCCTACCGGGCCGCGTTCCAGCCCTCCGACGTCCTCGACAAGCCGTATGTGAGCGTGTCGGCCGACGTCGTGGTCGCCGAGGACGACGCGAGCGCCCGTGAGCTGGCCGCCGGATACGGTCCCTGGGTCCGCAGCATCCGCACCGCCGAAGGCGCGATCCCCTTCCCCACGCCTGAAGAAGCTCGCGCCCACGTGTGGACCGAGGCGGACCGGGCGCTGGTCCAGGACCGTATCGACACCCAGTTCGTCGGCTCCCCGAGCCGGGTCGCGACCCAACTGGAACAACTGGGCGAGGCGACCGGCGCAGACGAACTGCTGATCACCACCATCACCCACGACCACGCCGACCGGGTCCGGTCGTACGAGCTGCTGGCGCAGGAGTGGCGACGGAGGTGACGGGGCCGGGGTGAGGGCGCGCGGGTTCGCCCGCGGCGGGGCTCAGCGCTCCGCCGCGGGCGAGCCGGGCGGGGCTCAGCCGAGGCCCACGTAGTCCTGCAGTGCCTGCGAGCGGGAGGGGTGGCGCAGTTTCGACATCGTCTTGGACTCGATCTGCCGGATGCGCTCACGCGTGACCCCGTAGACCTGGCCGATCTCCTCCAGGGTCTTCGCCTGGCCGTCCAGCAGGCCGTAACGGAGGGTGATGATCCCTGCCTCCCGCGGAGTCATGGCGGAGAGGACGGTCTGAATGGTGTCCCTGAGGAGACGGAACGACACCGCGTCGAACGGGGAGACGCTTTCGCTGTCCTCGATCACATCGCCGAGTTCCGTGCCGCCCTCCTCGCCCAGTGGCATATGCAGCGAAACCGGTTCCTTGATGTAGGTGTCGAGTTCCACGATCTTCGAAACGGGTAGATCCAATTTCTCCGCGATCTGCTCCAGCGTGGGCTCGACGCCCAGTTCCTGCAGCAATTCCCGACGAAGTCTGGCCACTTTGTTGATCGCTTCGACCGCGTGGACCGGAATGCGGATGGTGCGGCTCTGATCGGCCAGCGCCCGGGAAATCGCCTGCCGGATCCACCAGGTCGCGTAGGTCGAGAACTTGAATCCCTTGACGTAGTCGAACTTCTCGACGGCCCGGATCAGGCCCGTGTTGCCCTCCTGGATCAGGTCCAGGAAGTTCAGCCCGCGGCGCGTGTAGCGCTTGGCTATGGACACCACCAGCCGGAGGTTCGCCTCGGTGAGGTGCGACTTCGCCCGCAGCCCGTCCTCGGCGACGGCGGTCAGCTCCCGCCGGAACAAGGGGTCGAGGCCGCGCTCCTCGTCGAGCTTGCGCTGGGCGAACAGGCCCGCCTCGATCCGTCTGGCGAGATCCACCTCCTGCGCGGCGGTGAGGAGCCGGACGCGGCTGATCACCTTCAGGTAGTCGCGCACCTGGTCGACGGAGGCGCCGTCGGACGTGAGCACGGGTTCGGGGGCGTCGGACTCGTCGTCGGGAGCCGCCGCAAGGGCCTGGTGCTCCTGGTGGTCTGTCTCCATCGCGCTCAGCATCTCTTCCCGGGCTTCAGTCCCCGCGCACACTCAAGCAATGTCAACCAACGTGAACCAGGACCTCTGGGCCCTCGCAAACCCCGCATTCTCGTCATTCCACTTTCCGCTCATAAAGGTACACCCGCCTGAGCGGTCGGCGGCGGGGCGGAATTACTGCAAAACGCGGGTGAGAAGTATCACGTGAGCTGCGTGGTTGCTTTTCGGGACTTTTTGCGTACGTCCTGGACTCCGGCCGAGACATCCGCGGAGATCGCACGTACTACTGCACGGTCTCCGTCACCGGCCCGCAGGAGGAGAGCGGCATCTCGGGGTGGGTGGCGGCGACCGCCCACGGCGGTGGCACCGGGAGGGCGGGTGGCCCCGTTCTCACGCCGCCTCTGCCGGCGCCAGCACCCGCAGGGCCCGGGGCAGGACGTCCAGCGTGTACCGCGTGGCGTCGCCGGTGCGGACCAGGTCGCCGTCGTACTCGAAGAGCAGGGGGCGGCCGTCGGTGCGTTCCAGGACGATCCGGCGGCCACGGGCGTAGACCACGCCCTCGCGGCCCACGTGCCGTCCCTCGCGGGCCAGTCCGAGCAGTTCGGGGGTGGGCAGGGCGGTGCCCGCGACGCAGACGTCGAGGAGGCCGTCGTCCAGGACGGAGTGCGGGCAGGCCATGAAACGGCCGGCCCGGTAGCGTCCGCCGCCCACGTTGGCGCAGACGGTGTCGCCGGAGTGGACCTCGGCCCCGTCCACGGTCACCCGGCCGGGATAGGGCGGGAAGCCGGTGTCCAGGGCGTCGAGCAGTGCCTTCTCGTAGCGTTCACGGCCGCGCGCCGCGCTCCCACGGCCGCGGGCCGGGTTCAGTGTCCGGGCCGCGAGTCCGGTCGAGGCGCCCAGCAGCGCGAGGCCGCCCGTCTCCGCCACCCGGATCAGGTCCACCCGCCGTACGTGAGGCGTGGACAGGGCGGCTCGCAGGACCGGCTGCCAGGGACGGTCCGACCACAGTTCCCGGTAGAGGGAGTTGCCGCTGCCGCCGGGCAGGACCAGGAGGGCCGGGTGCTCGGGGGAGCCGGCCAGGCCCGTCATCAGCTCGTGCGCGGTGCCGTCGCCGCCCAGCGACACGAGTACGTCGGGGCCGCCCGGACCGGTGGCCGCCCTGGCGAGCGCGCGGGCGTGGCCGGGGTGCCGCGTCAAAATCAAGTCGACGACGGGACCGGCTTCCCAGACCAGCCGCAGCGCGTCCGCGGCGGTGTCGGCCGCGTACGACCCGGCAGCCGGATTCGCCACGATCAGAACGGACTTGGGAACGCTCATCGGCGGACTCCCCGACGCGATCGACGGCGGTATGACGACAGCAAGGACGGCACGGGCAGCGGGGACAGCAGGGACTGTCCTGGCGGAGAGGGCAGGATTCGAACCTGCGTGGGCTTGCACCCGAACCGGCTGACGCCGGCACCCCGTTGGGCCGCTGCGGGCACCTCTCCCGGTGGATCTCGGGAATCTCGTGGACCCCGTGGAACCTTTACGAGTCCGATGCTGCCGCAGACCGCTGAGACGCCGCTGAGACGGGGCTGAGATCAGCCACCGGTCCGCGGTCAGGGCGCGGCGGGCGCCGGTTTTGAGGGCACGGGCGGCCCGCCGAGACCGCGGTGCGTCAGTTCCCGTACCGCCGTCACGACCGCTTCCGGGTCGATGTCCTCGCCGCGGCTGATCATGTCGTCGAGCAGCCCGTCCGCCGCGTAGAACAGCATCCGGCACACCAGCCGGATGTCGCAGGCCTCGAACGCGCCCGCCCGCGCGCCGCGTTCGACGAAGTCGCCGACCAGGTCCACCACCCGCCGGTTCGAACTCCGGCACAGCTCCAGGGCCTTGGCGTTCGCCGAGCCGTAGACGATCCGGTGCAGCTCCGCGTTGGCCACGGCGTGCTCCACCAGGGCGCGCAGCAGCCGGTCCAGGGTCGGCCACCAGTCCTCGCTCTCCTCCAGCCGCTCCCGGGTGGCCTGGAGGAACCCGTCGACATACTCCTCCCAGATCGCGCCCAGCAGTTGGTCCTTGGAGTCGAAGTACAGATAGAAGGTGCCCTTGGCGACCTCGCCCGCCTCCGCCAGCTCCGCGACCGTCGCCGACTCGAAGCCCTTGTCCCGGAAGACCTTCGCCGCACCCCGTACCAGCGCGGCCCTGCGGTCCTCGGGACTCTTGGTGACCCGTTTGCGTCGTGCGACCGGCGGTGCCATCAGTTCGCCTTTTCTGTAAGGGAGTCGACTGACCGACGGTCATTCCGCGTTGACTGACTGACCGTCGGTCATTTACCTTCTCACGCAAGCCCCGCTCCGGCCCCTCACGGTGAGGACCCGCAATGAGCGACGCACCACGCGCGACCGGTGCACGGACCGCGCACCAGCGGGCCACGCACCACCCGGCCACGCGCCATTCGAAGGGCCTGCTCCTGGCCTTCGTCTGTTTCGGCGTGTTCATGGTCTACCTCGACGCCACGATCGTGAACGTGGCGCTGCCGGAGATCCAGCGCGACCTGGACGCCGGTCTGTCCGGGCTGCAGTGGGTGGTCGACGCGTACGCCCTCGCCTTCGCCTGTCTGCTGCTCACCTCGGGCACGGTCGGCGACATCATCGGCCGCAAAAGGCTGTTCCTCGGCGGTCTGGTCGGCTTCACGCTCAGCTCGGTGCTGTGCGCGGTGGCAGGATCGACGGAGACCCTGCTGCTCGGGCGGGCGCTGCAGGGCGTGTGCGGATCCATCATGATCCCGGTGTCGCTCGCGCTGGTCTCGGCGGCCTACACCGAGCCGGCCGCCCGCGCGAAGGCCATCGGCGTCTGGGCCGGGATCGGCGGACTCGCCCTGTCCGCGGGGCCGTTGGCGGGCGGAGTGCTCGTCGACACCGTCGGCTGGCAGTCCATCTTCTGGGTCAACGTGCCCATCGGGGTGCTCGCCACCGCCGTACTGGCCCGGCTGCTGACCGAGAACCGCGGACCGCGTGCCCGGCGTCTGGACCTCGTGGGACAACTGCTGTTCGTCGTCGCGATCGCCTCGCTGGCGTACGCGCTCATCGAGGGCAACAGCGAGGGCTGGACCTCCGCGCCCATCCTCGGCGCGTTCGCCGCGTCGGGGGCGGCGCTCGCGGCCTTCGTGGTGTGGGAGCTGCGGCAGTCCGAGCCGATGCTCCCGCTGAAGCTGTTCCGCAAGCCGGTCGTGGCGGTCGCGGGAGCGGTCAACTTCCTCAGCCTCTTCGGCCTGTTCGCGGCGATCTTCCTGCTCACCCTCCATCTGCAGAGCGTCCAGGGACTGAGCGGAATCGAGACGGGCGTACGGTTCCTGGCGCTGACCGTGCCCATCATGATCGCCTCGTTCGCGGCGAGCCTCGTCGCCGCCAGGACCGGACCGCGTGCCCCCGTCGTGGCCGGCTCGCTCCTCTCGGCGGCGGGTCTGTACGGCCTCACCGTGCTCGACACGGGAAGCGGCTTCGGCGCCTACTGGTGGGCGCTGGCCCTCCTCGGCATCGGCGTGTCCTTCACCGGCGCGCCCGCGACCGTCGCCCTGCTCGGGTCCGTACCGCCCGAACAGGCCGGCACCGCGTCCGGCATCTCGAACACGTTCCGCCAGGTCGGCGCCGTCTTCGGGGTGGCGCTCGCGGGGGCGCTGCTGCTGCGCCACCTGCGGGACGCGCTGCCCGGCGCGCTCGCCGGGGTGCCCATGCCGCAGGACGCCCGCGACCGTGCGTACGCGCTGCTCAGTGACGGCGACCTGTCCCGCACCGACGCCCTGCCGCCCGCGCTGCGACAGCCGGTGCTCGACGCGGTGGGTCCCGTCTTCGTCGACGGCATGCACCTCGTGCTGCAGGTCGCGGCGGCCGGCACGCTCGTCGGCGGGCTCTGCGCGCTGCTGCTCCTCGGGCGCGGAGCGGGGCGGGTCGCCGCTGACGCCCCGGCCGCGTCCGAGGTCGCCGAACCCGCCGGGACGACGACGGGAAGCGCCCGGTGACCTCCGCACCGGCCGACGCCTGCGGCGGTCGCACCCTGATCCGGCGTCTCGCCGACTGGGCGAGCGACCTGGAACTCGACGACGCCCCCGAGCGGGTCGTCGCTCACCTCAGGAGCCAGCTCCTCAGCCAACTGGCCGCCGCCCGCACCGGATACGCGCACCCGCTGGGCAGAAGGATCGCCCGGGCGTACGGCGGCCCGCTCCAGCCGGATCCCGCGCGCGCGGCCGTCTCCCTGGCGATGGCCGCGATCTGCCTGGACCACGACGACACCGCGTACGCGGGACACCTCTCGCACTCCTGTGTCACCGTGCCCGTGGTGTACGCGCGGCAACTGCGCCTCGACGGACGGCGGTTGCTCACCGCGATCCTGGCCGCCGACGAGAGCGCCGCCCGGATCACGGCCGCCGCGACCCTCGGGCCCTTCCGCGGGCAGGCCGCCGCGCACACCCACCTCGCGGGCACGGTCGCCGGCCGGCTCAGAGCCCTCGACGCACCCTCCCGCGCCTGGGTGAACGGGCTCGGCCTGGCCTTCTCCGTACCCCCGTGGACCCTCACCCCCGGCTTCCTGTCCACCGACGCCAAGGGGTTCGCCGCGGCGGCCCCGATCCAGACCGGCCTCGCCGCCTGCGACGGGGCCCTGGCCGGACTGCGCGGACCCGCGGACGTACTGGAACACCCGGAGGGGTTCCTGCGCCGGTACGCCGACGTGCCGCTGCCCGAGGAGGCGGTCGCCGGCTTCGGCACGCTCTGGCACACCGAGACGCTCTCCTACAAGACCCACCCGGGCAGCGCCTACATCGGCGCCGCCGTCGACTGCGCGGTCGACTGCGCGGCGGAACTGCGGGCCGCCGGGGCGGCCCCCGACGACATCGCGGAGGTCGTCGTCGCGGGCTCCCTGTTCACCAGCGGACTCGACCGGGCGTCCCGGGCGCGGCACATCGGCCCGAACGCGAGCGTCGCCGCCCTCAACTTCTCCCTGCCCTACAACGTGGCCACCGCCCTCCTCACCGGCACCCTCGGCCCCGCCGACCTGATGCCTCCCGCCGTCGAACGCCCCGAGCGCTGGAAACTCGCGGCGAAGGTACGCACCGTCCACGACCCGCTGCTCAGCCGGGCCGCGCTGCTGTCGACCGCGCCCCTGGGCCAGGCCCTGCGGCGCGCGGGCGAACACGCCGACGCCTGGGTGCGCGCGGCCGACGAACACGCCGCCGATCTGCTGCCCCCGGCCTGGCTGGCGCCGGAGACCGACTTCCGCTTCGCGACCAAACGCCTGGGCGCGCGCGTGACCGTACGGCTGCACGACGGGCGCGAGCTGACCGCTCACCGGGCGCAGGCCGCCGGAGCCGTGGGCGGCGGGGAGCACGCGGCGCTGGCCCGCGAGAAGTTCCTGCGCAGCGGAGGACATCCCGAAGTCCCGTACATGGTGGCGGAGTTGACCGACCTCGACGCGAACGGGGTCGTACGGCTGATCTCCCTTGCGCTGTCCGGAGCGGCGGACGAGGCGCAGGCGGAGATCCCCCGGGGCGAACGGCGGCGCCCCAGACGGAGTCGGCGGGCCCTCTCGGTGGACACCCGTGCGTTGGAGGGGGCGTACGGGCGTCTGCTGAGGTCCGCCGACTCCGTCCCCGACCACGTCCTGGCCGAACTCGCCCTGCAAGCAGGTGCGTTGGCGGCGTCAGGCGTTCTCTCGCGGGTGTCGGGGACGGCGGTCGACGCGCTGGTCGCCTCGGCGCCCCGGGACGTGCTCGTGGACCTCGTCCGCCGTAACGCCGCCCATCTGCTCGGTGTGCTCGACCGGATGCCCGCGGGCGACGACGGCCTGCGGCCGCAGGTCGTCGAGCAACTCCGCGCCCACGTCGAGCGCGCGGAGAAGAGCGCGAGGACGGGCATGGACACGGGCGTGGCGACGGGCGTGGACATGGGTGTGGCGACGGGCGGAAAGACCGGTGCGGCACAGAGCGCGGAGAACGCCCATGACGGATGACACGCACGCGCCGCCCCGCACCCCTGCCACGGAGGACGACGATCCGCGCTGTCTGCGTCCCGGCGAGGCGGTCGCCGCCCTCGCACACGTGCCCTGGCGGCGGGTGGTGATCCTCGGGGAGCACGAGTCCCGTCCGGCGCGGGCCGCCGTCGTGCCCGGCTACCGTGCGGTGAGCTGGAGCGACCGGGTGTCCGGCGCGCTCCGGGCGGCCCACCCCGACCTCGCCTGCCGTGCCGCGCGCGGCCGCAAGGACCTGTCACTGTTCGAGATGCGCTCCCGGCAGGTGCTGGACGCCCTCGTCTTCCGCGGCGACCTCGCGCTGATCTCGTGCGGCGGCCCCGAACTGCGGCAGGCGACGTTCGACCTCGACTCCGTGGAGAGCGAACTCAGCCGCGTCCTGGACTCCCTGCGGGGCGCCACCTACCGGCACGCCGTCGTGATCAGCCCCTTCGACCGGTCCACGGCGGCCGGACCTCCGGCGGACCCCGCCTCCCCGGCCCGCCGGGACGCCGTACGCGCGCGTCAGCTCCGGCTGGTCCAGCGCATCGCCCTGGTGACACTGCACCACGCGGCGCAGCACGTCGACCTGATGCGCCACCAGCGCGGGCTCGATCCGCGGACCCTGTGGGCGCCGGGGCCCGGCCGGCTCAGCAGCAGAGGGCACGCGGTGGCCGCCGCGGCCGTGGTACGTGCCCTCGCGCGCCGGCAGCCCTGAGCCGGCGGCCGTGCACCGACAGCTGTGACCCGGTGGTCGTCAGGCCGCCTCCGGGAGGCCCATGTACGCGAGCCGCCGGGACTGCATCTCCTGTGACCACCGCAGCGCCATGCCCACCCGCTCCTCGACGGTCGTGTCCACCAGCCGCCGGCCGGGCCAGATCTCGTAGTCGCCGACCAGGTCGGCGTGCTGGTCGAGCCCCTCCTGGAACAGGGCCTCGCGGCCCAGCACCATGTCCGTTACCGGCAGATCGCTCCACAGCCGCCGTCCGCGGACGATGAGGTCCAGGATCCGCGGCCGGTCCTCGGGGTGGGCGAGGAGATGCTCGCGGGCCACGGAGCTGCCGACCGTGAGATGGCGTATCTCGTCGATCCCCGCACCCCGCTCGATGTCGGAGACCGCCGGGTCGAAGATCCGCCACTTGCGTTCGCTCAGCTCGGCGGCCGGCGCCAGCACCCCCTCGACGAGGATCGTCAGCACGACCACACCGCCGATGAAGTCGCCCTGCTCGCGCAGGACCTGTAGACCCAGTTCCTCCAGCGGTGCGAGGACCGCGTCCCGGTCCGCCCCCGCGAGCCGCTCGACGTCGGCGGTCAGGTCCTTGACCCCCAGCGCGCCGAGATGGTTGCGGAACACCATGGAGTGCCGTGCCTCGTCGATCAGCTGGGTGGCGTAGAACTCCATCGTCTCCAGGGACGGCGCCAGCGCGACCAGGTACGAGATGGCCCGGGTCGCCTTCTCCTCGGCGATCGAGCGGAACGCCAGCTCCCGGGTGAGCGCCGTGTTCAGCGGGCCCGGCTCACGGGTGATGTCGAGCGGAACCACGTCCGGCGCGTGTCCGGCGATCTGTCCCCGCAGGGTGCCCTGGGGCACCGCGCGCAACCAGTACCCCAGATCGCAGGATGCGGCGGTCAGTTCGAGGTTCATCGCGCCCTCGACGAGCGAGGGGGCGTTCTCCCAGTCGGCCTCGGCCGGAACGGCAGTCATGCCGGTGATGTCAGTCATGCTCAGCTCCTGTCGTGGGTGGCGCTCGTGGGCAGGGTGTTCAGCAGGGGCGATCCGGTGCCGGCCCGGGAGGTCAGGACACGGGCCAGCACCAGTTCGTGGTCGCCGACCGCCACGGTCCGCTCGACCCGGCACTCCAGCCAGCCCACGGCGTCGCGCAGCAGCGGCGCACCGCAGGCCGAGCGGCCGTCCCACAGGCCGGTGGTGCCCGGCAGGTCCCAGCCGTCCGTCCGGTCGGAACGGGCGAAGCGCCGCGCCAGCGGGGCCTGTCCGTCGGACAGCGCGTTGACCGCGAAGCGGCCCGGGCCCAGCAGGGTCGCCAGCCCCCTGCTGCCCCGGCGCAGGGCCACGGACACCATGGGCGGGTCCAGGGAGGCGACGCACAGGGTGCTGACCGTGACGCCGTGGGCCTGTTCCGCCGGGCCGCACGTCAGGACCGCCACCCCGGCCACGGACCGCCACACCGCCGTGCCCTCGCTCAGAAGACCCGTGCCGGTCATGTCGCCCTCGCGTCGAACCGGTCGGCGAGCCGCCGCCCCTGATCGGCGCTCTCCATGGTGTCCATGCCGTCCGGGGACAGCGCCGCGTACTCGGCGCGGAATCGCTCGTACGCCGGATGCGTCTTTGGTTCGAAGCGCAGCCCGAACGGTTTGAGGAAGTTCCCGAACAGCGCCCGGTCGCCGAAGAGATGGATCGGCAGCACCAGCAGCGCCCACTCCGCGCCGGCCAGCCAGACCCACGCCAGCGCCACCAGACCCTGGGTGACGAGGCTGTGCATCACGTTGTAGAGGACGTGGTACGTCCGCCCGATCCGCCTGCCCCTGGCCCTCCGGTGGGCGACAGCCCCCGGCAGGTAGCCGATCAGGTCGATGTACACGAAGAGCGCGAGCGCCGGCAGCCAGCGCACCTCGTCCAGGTGGGCCAGGAACAGCGCCGTGGCGACGACGAGCCCGAGCCCGTACTCCAGCCGGATCAGCCGGTAGGTGACCGGTGTCTCGAAGAGGTTGTGCGCGTCCATCAGGCGGCCACCGCGGGTTCGGGCTCGCCCGTCGCCTCGGGGCCGACCACCGAAGCGCCGGGGAACAGGCCCGTCAGGACGGTCGCGATGGTCTCCTTGAGCACCCGCTCGGCCACCGGGTCCAGGATCCCCGCCAGACTCGGGATCCCGAAGTCGAACTCGGCGGCGAAATCGATCAGGCAGTCCGCGCCGACCCGCACCCGCCAGGTGCCGGTGAACTCCTCGAAGTCACCGTGCAGTTGACGGAAGGCGATCGTCAGACGCTCCTCGTCGAACCGGTCGGCCTCCGTCCAGCGCAGGATGCCGTTGCGGAAGTACACCGCCCAGTCACTGTGCTCCTCACCGTCCGGCCCTTCACGGACCGTCACCGACCGCACCACGGGCGACAGTTCGGGATAGCGGGCGAAGTCCCGGACCCGCCGGTACGCCTCCTCGGCGCCGACACCCCCGGTCCGTACCGTCAGTTGAGCGCTTCGCATGTCGCACGTCACCTTCCGTAGCGGGCCGACTGCGCACGGCAGGCCCGGTCGAGCGCTTCGTAGAGGAAGTCCAGGTCGCCGCGGGTCAGCACGGCGGGCGGTGTCAGCCGCAGGACCAGATGGGAGTTGAGCGAGTGGTTCGCCACGACCCCGTGCTCGATCAGCTCGATGAGGAGGTCGCCCGCGGGCCCCGGCTCGGCGAACTCCACGCCCATCAGCAGCCCCCGGCCGCGCACCTCGCGCACCGCACTGCCGTAATGCGCCCGGACGATCCGCCCCAGCACGTTCAGGATCTCCCCGCCCAGCACCCGGGCGCGGTCGATCAGTCCGTCCTCCTGGATCGCCGCGAGAGCCCCGCGCGCGGCGGCCATCGCCAGGGGGGCGCCGGAGAACGTCGAGGTGTGCAGATACGGGTCGCGGTCGAGCACCGAGAACGCCTCCGGTGTCGACAGCACCGCCGACACGGGGACGATCCCGCCGCTCAGCCCCTTGCCGACCAGCAGCAGATCGGGGCGGATGTCCTCGGCGTCGGCCCCCCACCAGCTGCCGAGCCGGCCCATCCCGGTCTGGATCTCGTCGAGGACGAGCAGGGCCCCGTGCTCCCGGCACAGCCGCTGCACCTCCCGCAGACAGCCGGGCGGCGGGATCACGACCCCGGCCTCGCCCTGCACCGGCTCGACGAACACGCACGCCTCGCCGGGCGCCGCCGCCAGCGCCCCGGCGAGCGCTGCGGTGTCCCCGTACGGCACATGTGTGACGTCGGGCAGCAGCGGCCGGAACGGGTTCTGGAAGACGTCCTTGCCGGTCAGGCTCAGCGCCCCCATGGTCTTGCCGTGGTAGCAGGACTCCATGGCGATCAGCCGGGTCCTGCCCTTCGTGCGGGCCACCTTGATCGCGGTCTCCACGGCCTCCGCCCCCGAACCCGCGAAGTGCACACGCTCCAGGCCCGGCGGGGCGACGGACACGAGCGCGTCCGCGGCGAGGGCGGCCTGCGGCTCAAGGAAGAGGCGGGTCGCCACGGGATGGGAGTTGAGCTGCTCGGTCACGTACCGCAGGACGGTGGGGTGCCGGGCGCCGGTCAGGAAGACGCCGTAGCCACCGCAGTTGAGGAACCTGCCGCCGTCGGCCGTGGTCACCCAGGCACCCTCCGAGGCGACCTCCACATGGCCGCCGAACATCTCGCCGAGGGTCGCCCGGCCCTTGCTCAGCCGGCTGCGGTACAGCCGGCCCAGCTCCTCCCGTGCGGTGGTCGCGGGTGCGACGGTCATGACGGTCCCCGCCTCACGCGAGCCGCAGCGGACTGCCCGCCACGTGCTCCAGGTAGGGGGCGGCGAAGCTCGCCCGGGACGGTGGATGGAAGCCGAGCCCGTGCGAGACGGCGGCGAGATACGCGACCTCCGACGAGGCGATGAAGGCCGTCCCGCCGAGCATCTCGACCGCCCGCCGCACGGCCCCGCCCAGCGCGTCCTGCGCCGCGAACCGTGCCACGAGCGCCCTGCCGAGCGCCTCGTCGTCGCTCTCGCCGTCCCGCAGCATCCGGGCGACCCCCTCAAGGAGCAGGTTCGCCGTCTCCAGCCGCATCACCAGGTCGGCACGGTCCGACGTACTGTGCTCGCGTACGAGGGCACGCTCCACCAGTGCGCTCGCCGCGCCCGAGTAGCTTGCGGCGATGAGCAGTTCGAACCACAGGAAGCCGGTCGTCTGCAGTGCGTCGAGCCGGCCCGGTTCGGCGGCGGCCGTCCGCATGAGCAGCTGCTCGTCCACGAAGACGTCGGTCAGCCGCACCTCGTCGCTCTCCGCCCCGGCCAGGGCCCAGCTCCTCCAGAAGGGGTGCACGCCGATGCCCTCGGTGGCCCGGGGCAGCAGCATCACCGCCAGCTCCGTACCGCCACCGCCGTGCTCGGCGTCCTTGGTGGGCAGCGCCACGCTCGCGGTGAGCAGGTCCATCGACGCGGAGAGGCTGCACGGCTTCTTGCTGCCGTTGACCAGATAGCCGCCGTCGACGGCCTCCGCCCGGACCGTCGGGGCGAGGATGCCCTGCCCCGGCCGCCCCTCCGCGAACCCGGAGGCCACCAACAGGCCCTGCTCCGCGATGCCTTCGAGCAGGGCCCACTCCATGCCGGAGCGCTGCACGCTGTCGGCGAGGGTGAACAGGGTGGCCACGGAGAAGTGGTGCATGGTCGTGGCGACCGCGAGGGACGGTGAGTGGGCGCCGACCGCGCGGACGACCGCGAGCGCCTGCAGCGGGTCCGCTCCACCACCGTGATACCTGGTGGGAATCACCAGCCCGGGGCCTCCGCAGGCCCGGAAGTGGTCGAGCGCGGGGCTGCCCGGCGCCTCCAGTTCGGCCAGCGGGAGGTCGTCGAGCTTGTCGAGCAGGCCGGGGAGAAAGGCCTCACAGGTCTCCCGGGCGTGGTCCATCGAACGCATGGGGTCCTCGAACTGTCGGATGACTGAGTGTTGGTGAATGACCGTCGGCGTGGTTACGCGGCGCGTCCGTCGGCGCTGTGGCCAGGTGTCGCGCGGCGGTCGCCGGTGCCGAAGACCGCGTCCCGGGGGCGGATCCCGCCCGGGGAGACGCTGACGCCCTGGACGTGCGTGGTGCGCAGGGCCGGGTAGTTGGCCTCGCCGAACACCCCGCCGGTCAGACCGGTGCCGCCGTGCGAGGGCAGATAGGGCAGGAACCCGATGTGCGAGTCGTTGACCTTGAGCAGACCGCCCTCGGTGACCCGGTCGACGAAGCGGTCGACCACCTCGCGGTCGGCGGCCCACAGCGAGTTGCGCAGCCCGTAGCCGGTGCTGTTCACGAAGCCGATGAACTTCTCCAACAGCCGCTCGTCGTCGTCCGGTTCGGCCACGATCACGGGCAGCAGCGGGAAGAACGTCTCCTGGCTGACGGCCGTCATGCGCCGGGCGTCCGTCAGTCCGCGGACGAGGACGACGGTCGGCTCCAGGAAGATGCCCGCCGGGTCGCGCGTACCGTCGACGAGCATCGCGTGCCCGCCGCAGACCAGTTCGGCGCCCTGCAGCAACGCGTCGTCCAGGCAGTCGAAGAACTTCTCGTTGCGCAGCACCGGTGTGAGCAGTACGCCCTCGTCGCCCGCCCGGCCGGGCCTGATGAGGCCTGCCTGGCGGACCAGTTCGGCCAGCAGCGGCTCGGCGACCTCCGGATGGACCACGACCTGGTTGGGGATCATGCACAGCTGGCCCGAGCCGAAGAACCCCTCGGTCAGCGCCTCGGCGGCCAGCTCGACATCGGCGTCCTTCCAGACCGTCACCACATCGTTCCCGGCCAGCTCCAGGATCGGCTTCTTGCCCGCCGCCACGCACCGGTCCTGGAAGCGGAGGCCCGCCTCGCTGCTGCCGAAGTACATGACGTCGTCGACCAGCGGACTGTCCAGCCAGGCGTTCAGCAGGGGAGCGGGGTCGCCGCAGACCACCCCGAGCGTGCCGGGAGGAGCGCCCACTTCGTCCAGCACGGGGGCCACCAGCTCCTGCAGCGCGTACATCACCCCGAGCGGACCGCTCCTCGGAGCGCGTACGACCAAAGCGTTGCCCGCGAAGATCGCGTGGACCCCGAGCAGGGCGCTGGCCATCGGGGCGTTCTGCGGCGGGTTCAGACAGACCACACCGTCGGGCCTGCGGCGTACGGAGATCTCCCGGACGCCGTGCCGGAACTCCTGGTGCAGCTGCGAGTGGTAGAAACCGACGGACTCGGGACCCCAGCACTCCAGCATCCCGGAGACCTGCCAGCGGGCGAGCACCCGCGGGTGCCCCTCCTGGACCAGGATCTCCTCGATCTCCTCGGCACGTTCGGTGATCCGGCGGTGCAGCAGCGCGCACACCCGGTCGAGCCGGACCTCCAGCGGCACCGCGGCCCACTCGACGGCGGCCCGGGACGCGGCCTCCAGCGCCAGCCGCACCTCGTCAGGACCGGCCTTGGCGACCCGGCCGACGATCGAGGGCGGCAGCTCCCCGCCCGGACCCTGGCCGCGTTCGAGGCGCCGCTTGAGCGTCAGGTTGGAGAAGGCGTCGTCGAGCAGGGCCGCCGCGTCGACCACGTACACCCAGTCGTCCCCCTGGACGCTCCGGCCGCCGATGTACGAGCCGTAGCTCCGCGCCCCCGGACCCAGCCGCACCTCATTTCCCTCAGCCACTTCACGAGCCCTCGCCTGTATTCCGGTCACACCGGCCCCCCGATCGATCGCGCGTTGATGTCCCACAAGCTGCCAGCCGCTGCTGAGAAGGGTCTGACACCGCACTGAGACGGGCGTTTCAGGAGGATCGAAGGGCGGGGCGCGAGGGTGGGGAATCGACGCGACGACAGGGGGACGGGATATGTCAACCACCCGGGAGACGGCGACATTCGACAGGGTTCTGTACGCGCTCGGCGCATACGCGGAGAATTCCAGCGCGTTCCTCGCTCTCAACACCGGGAACGAGTACTTCACCCGGCCCGGGAGCGCGGGTGTGGTCGTCTTCCGGTGTGCGGGACGCTATCTCATCCAGTTCGGCGGACCTTTCGCGGCCGAGAACGAGAAGGCGGAACTCCTCGCCGCCTTCCTGGAATTCGCCGCCGCGCAGCGCCGGCGGGTCGTCGCCGTACAACTGCAGGGCGAGGACGTCGACCTGCACGCCCGTGCCGGGTTCACCGTGAACCAGATCGGCTGCGCCTACGCGCTGGCGCTGCCGGACTTCACCCTCAAGGGCACCCGCTTCGTGAAGCTCCGCAACAAGATCTCGCGGGCCCGGCGGGCGGGTCTTGAGGTCGACGAGGTGCCCCTCGGCGAGGTCGCCGACGAGCTGGCGGCCGTGGACCGGCCCTGGCTGCGGGCCAAGGGACGGCATGTGAAGGAGATCGAGTTCCTGGTCGGGCAGCTGGGCGGCCCCGCGCAGGCCGAACGGCGGCTCTTCGTGGGGCGTATCGAGGGGAAGGTCGTCGCCTACATCTCGTACTCGCCGGCGTACGGCCGGCACTCCGGATGGCTGCACGATCTGACCCGCCGGGTGCCGTCGAGCCCGCCCGGGGTCCTGGAGGCCGTCAACCTGCGGGCCATCGAGGTGTTCCGGAGCGAGGGCGCGCAGTGGCTGCACCTCGGGTTCACGCCCTTCACCGGGCTGTCCGAGGAGCACGAGACGGCTGCGGCCAGCGCGCTGACCGGCCGCTTCCTGCGGTTCCTCGCCGACCACGGGGAACGGGTGTACCCGGCCGCGAGCCAACTGGCGTACAAGGAGAAATGGGCGCCCGGGCTGGTGCTCCCGCAGTACCTCGCCTTCCACGGGCGGGCCCGGGCGGGCGCGGTGTGGCGGCTGCTGCGGGTGACGAAGTCGGTGTGACGGCGGTGAGGGCGGCCAAGCCGGTGCGCCGGTGGTGGGGATGACGGCGCTGGGGCGGTGCCGTCGCCGGGTGGGTC
>NZ_JBHWZP010000160.1:0-21203 GCF_042728395.1 Streptomyces sp. NPDC060205 | reverse complement strand
ACCTCGTACCTATCCGGCACCCTGTCGGGGCCGAGGCTCGGTGACGGGAGTCTTCGCCCGAACCCATGCGGTCACAGCTCTAGATGATGGTGCAGGTTCGGGCGTCGTAGCTGGCCTTTCGGTCGTTGCCGTCGGCGTCGGCGAAGTGGTACACCCCGTTGACACGTGAGATCGCGATGTCCCTGTACCGGCCGTCGTACTTGTCGACCGTCCCGTCGCCGTCCGTGTCCCGGAGTCGCTTGCCCGCGGCGGCCCAGGTGCTCTTCCCCACCGAGCCGTCAGCGTCAATGGGGCTCATGTAGTTGGCCTGCCACGCATGCGTGGCAACGGTGGTGTTGTGCCCGAAGTAGCCGTCGATCTGGTCCCTGTGACCACCGCTGGAGGAATCCGCCCAGAAGATGATCTTCTGCCACAGACAGGTGGCATTGGAATTCCGGTTGTAGCCCCCGTACTCGGCCACGATGCCCTCGTCGGTCCAGTCGTCCGCGAAGGCTCCGGTGCCCTGGATGTAGGTGTTGCCGTTGTAGGAGTTGGACGCCGCGGCGGGAGTGGTCATGGAGGCACTGATGCCAAGGGCGAGGAGTGTGGCGGTCAGGGGAACCGCGGTCTTGCGCAGGACGCTGCGGATCTTGGTGGAGGAAGCCATGGGTCTCCCGATCAAAAGAGCAGGCCGATGGGCTTGCTCGGACGAATGAAGCCGAGTTGGTCTATGACCTCGGCAGAAAATAGGAGGCTTCTGTGGTGGTCGGTGTCAGCCCCGTATGACGGGACCGTAGCCCGGTCCGGTCGCTGAGTGTGTCGGTCATTTGCCCCACAAGTGGCGCAAGGCGAAGGCGAGGAGCCGTTGCTCAACTGCCCGGCACGGCAACCGAGACGGAGGGCGGTTTCGGACCTGGGTGGGCGTCGACGCTCCTCCAGGACTTCGGCCACCTTGTGGACATCCGTCAAGGTCCGGGCCGGCGCCGACTCCGGCCCGGACCTCTGGTGTCCGGCAGTACACCCTGGCGGGGTCCAGGCCACATGTGCGCTGCCGACCCGCCCGCGGCATTTCTCGGGGGGTGCCGGCGGGCGGTGACCGGCCCGAAGGAGCGGAGAGGGGCCGGTCGATGTCCGCGCGGCTGACCGGGCCGGGGAACGCGCGAACACCAGGCACCCTAGGGTGTGGTCGCTGCCGCGCACGATCCACTGAGCGCGGGTGTTGTCCGCACAGCGCGGGACGATGGCGTGGGCCGTGGTCTACCGGGAACGCAGCGTCTGCGAGGGCAACTCGCCGAAGCGCGCCCGGTAGCGGGACGCGAAGCGGCCCAGGTGGCCGAAGCTCCAACGATGGGCGACCTCGCTCACGTTCACTTCGCCCGGTGTGCCGCGGCGCAGTTCGTCGTGGGCGCGGATGAGGCGGACATCGGTGAGGTAGGCCAGCGGGGTCATGCCGACGTACTGCTGGAAGGCTTCCTGGAGGCGCCGCACACTCACCCCGGAGAGCAAGGCCAACTCTCCTACGGTGAAGGGGTGCTGCGGCATGCTGTGCATGGCCTCGACAGCGCGCTTGACGGGGCCCGGGCGCAGGGCGGTTTCCGGCCGGTCGAGCTCGTCGCGGTAGCGGTGGCCGGCGGCGAGGAGGAGCCCGGTCAGCAGGGACTCCTGGAGCGGGCGGGCGACCATCGGCCGGGTGAGCAGCCCGCCGGCCTGTATCTCGTCGAACACCCCGCGGATCATCCGCACCCAGCTCAGACCCGCTCCGTGCGCGACGTCGAGTTCGGGTGTGAGGGTGACGGGTGTGCGCAGCGGCCGGCCGAGGAGGCGTTCGAGTTGCTCGTTGAGGGCCTTGGAATCGATCTTGACGGCCAGCATGGAGCAGTCGGTGCTCACGCGATCCAGGGTCGTCTCGCCGTGCGGCTGGAAGACGGCGGCGCTGGCGGTGGTCGCCACCGCTCTGGTGTGCCGTCCTTGACGCCAGGCCAGGTGGCCGCCCAGGGGGATGTCCACGTGGTAGGAGCCGAGTTCACCGAACTGTATGCGCACCTCGGCGCCGAAGGAGAGTCGTCCGAGCGTGAGCGCACCGAATGCGGCGATGTCGTACCGGGCCATGAACTCGGCGCTGCCGTCGGGCACGTCGATGACGTTGGTGTAGAAGCGTTCGTGGATGACCTGCCGGGCCTCGTCCACATCCGTCGTCCGGAACGTCAGGAAATCCTGGCCCTGGTGGGGCGGGTGGTGCATACCGCGATCTCCTGCGCCTGTGTGCCGTACGAGGAAAGGTGCAGGTTACCGTTACCCAAGGCCCGTCGCCGTGCCCTTGTTCATCCCGCCGGTCCTTTCGTCGCCCGCCGGTGTCACGCGAGCCAGGCGGACTCTTTCGGCCGGGTGCGCGGGGAGGTGTCGCTGCCGCCGGGCGCGGCCGTGTGCCCCAGGTAGCGGTGCACGAAATGGATGCTCATCGCGCCTTCACCGACTGCGGAGGCCACGCGTTTCACCGAGCCGCTGCGGACGTCGCCGGCGGCGAAGACGCCGGGCAGGCTGGTCTCCAATGCCAGGCAGTCGCGGCCCTGGCTCTGCCACAGTTCGCCGGTGCGGGCTTGTGCGTCCGCGCCGGTGAGCACGTAACCGCGTGCGTCGAGGGCGAGCGCGCCCGACAGCCACTCGGTGCGGGGGTCGGCGCCGGTGAAGACGAACAGGGCCCGCACCGCGAGGCGGCGGTGCTCACCCGTACGGTGGTCGACCACGCCGACCGCCCTGAGCACCTTGTCGCCGAGTACCTCCGACATCTCGGTGCGCAGGAGCACACGCACCTTCGGCTGTCGTTCTATCTGGTCGATCAGGTAGCGGGACATGTGCGCCTCGATGCTCGGCCCACGGATGAGCAGATACACCCGCGGTGCGTACCCGGCCAGGAAGAGCACGGCCTGGCCGGCGGAGTTGCCGCCGCCGACCACCGCCACCGGGTCGGTACGGCACTGCTGGGCCTCGTAGACGGTCGCCGAGTAGTGGACGCTCGTGCCCTCCAACGGCTCGATGCCGGGCACACGGAGGCGGCGGTATCGGGCACCGGTGGCCAGGACGAGGCTACGGGCGGTGACCTCGCTTCCGTCGGCGAACCCGAGGGCGTAGTGATCGTCCCGCCGTTCGAGCCGGGCCGCCTCCGCCGAGACGCTGATGCGGGCGCCGAACTTCTCCGCCTGGAGCACCGCGCGCTCGGTCAGTTCTGCGCCGGAGACGCCTGAGGGGAAACCGAGCAGATTCTCGATGCGGGACGAGGTCCCGGCCTGGCCACCGGTGGCCAGTGCCTCGACCACGGTCGTGTCGAGGCCTTCCGAGGCGGCGTTCACCGCGGCGGCGAGACCGGCCGGACCGGAGCCGACGACGAGCAGATCGCCGCGGCCGTTGCCCGGTTCCAAGGCCGGCAGGCCGATGAACCGGGCCAGTTCGGCGTTGCTCGGATTGCGCAGCAGGGTCGTGTCCCGCCAGATCACCAGCGGCGTCTGCTCCGGACCGACCCCGAAACGGCGCAGCAGTGCCTCGGCCTCCTGGTCCGTCTCCAGATCGACCCAGCGGTGCGGCAGCCGGTTGCGTGCGGCGAACTCGCGCAGCCGCCGGGTATCGGGCGAGTAGCGCGAGCCGATGATGCGGAAACCGGCGCCCTGCCCGACGAGCTGAGCGCGGCGTCCCAGGCAGGCGCGCAGCACCACGTCACCGAGGGCTGCGTCCCGGGTCACCAGGTCCCGCAACTGCTCCATGGACAGGGTGAGGATCTCGCCGGGGTCCCTGACCACGGCGGTGTAGAACGCCACCTGTCCGGTCAGGAGGCCGAGTTCGCCGAAGAACCGGCCGGGGCCGTGCACACGCAGCAGGTGTTCATCGGGGGCGCCGTAGTTCTCGACGACCGCGACAGAGCCCTTGAGGATGACGTAGAACGTCTCGCACCGTTCGCCCTCCCGGATCAGCACGTCACCGGCGGCAACCGCACACGACCGTCCGCGCTGCGCCAGGCGGGCGATCTGGTCGTCCCTCAGGCGTGGATAGGCACCGTAGCTGTCGGCGGTCTCGAAGGGGATGCTCTCCTGTGCCCCGTCCGGCACCGGCGGCGCGCCGGGCCGCTTCTCGTCGCCGGGCATCACACGTACCCCTCGTGGACGTAGCACCACCGCCAGTCCTCGCCGGGCTGGAACGACCGCACGATCGGATGGCCGTGGGCGGCCGCGTGCTGACGCGCGTGCTTGTTCGGTGAGGAGTCGCAGCAGCCGACATGGCCGCAGGACAGGCAGAGCCTGAGGTGGACCCACGGGGAGCCGAGCAGCAGGCACTCCTGACACCCTTCCGGGGTGAGCGGCTGGACCGGCCGGACGAGCGCGAGGTGGGGATCTGCGTGCAGGGTCATCTGGATCACTCTTTCCGGGCCGTGATCGACTGCTCCACCCACCGCCGCAGGGCAGGGGCAGGTGCGGCACCTGCCTGCCGGGCGATGATCCGGCCTTTGTCGAGGACCAGCAGTGTCGGTACCGCCTGGACCTCGAACCGCTGCGCCAGTCGCGGGTTCTTGTCGATGTCGACCTTGACCAGCTTGATCGTTCCCGCGAGATCGGCGGCTACCTTTTCCAGCGCGGGGCTCACCATGCGACACGGGCCGCACCAGGTGGCCCACAGGTCCACGACGACGGGCACGGCGGCCTGCTCGACGACCTCGGCGAAGTCGTCGTCGCCCGCGTCGGCCGTCCACGGCAGGAACTGCCTGCAGTTGCCGCACCTGGGACGGCCCTCGGCGGCCACGGGTACGCGGTTGGTGCGCCCGCAGTGCGGACAGGTGACGGTGGTGGCCTGCACGGTACTCATGCCGCCCTCGCTCCCTGCACGTCCTCGGGCTGGTCGTAGGTGACCACCAGTTCTCCGTGCTCGGCGTCGACGCGGACCCGCGCGGCGTCCTGGACGTCGCCGCGCAGCAGGGCGCGCCCGACCAGTGTCTCGACCTCGTGGGAGATGTAACGCCGCAGCGGCCGGGCCCCGTACACCGGGTCGTAGCCCTGGTGGGCGATCAACTCCCTTGCTGCGTCGGTGAGGTCGACGGTGATGCGGCGTTCGGCGAGGCGGCGGCGCAGTTCGTCGAACTGCAGTTCCACGATCCGCTCGATCTGCCGTTCTCCGAGCGGCTTGAACAGCACGATGTCATCGACGCGGTTCAGGAACTCCGGACGGAAGTGCCCGCGCAGCTCGCCCATCACCAGGGCGCGGGCCTCCTGCTTGATCTCCCCCTCCGCGGTGGCGCCGTCGAGGAGGTGCTGGGAGCCGATGTTGGACGTCATGATGATCACGGTGTTGCGGAAGTCGACCGTGCGGCCCTGCGCGTCCGTGATGCGGCCGTCGTCGAGGACCTGCAGCAGGGTGTTGAAGACGTCCGTGTGCGCCTTCTCGATCTCGTCGAACAGGACGACCGAGTACGGCTTGCGGCGTACGGCCTCGGTGAGCTGGCCGCCCTCCTCGTAGCCGACGTATCCGGGCGGGGCGCCCAGCAGTCGGCTGACGGTGTGCCGCTCCTGGTACTCGCTCATGTCGAGGCGGACCATGTTGTCCTCGGAGTCGAACAGGGCCGCCGCGAGTGCCTTGGCGAGCTCGGTCTTTCCCACGCCGGTGGGGCCGAGGAAGATGAACGAGCCGATGGGACGGCGCGGGTCGCGGATGCCGGAGCGGGCCCGGATGACGGCGTCGGCCACCAGCTGGACCGGCTCGTCCTGGCCGATGACCCGCTCGCGCAGGATCTCGTCCAGCCGCAGCAGCTTCTCGCGCTCGCCCTCCTGGAGACGGGCGACGGGGATGCCCGTCCAGGCGGCGACGATCTCGGCGATCTCCTCTTCGGTGACGACTTCCCGCAGCAGCCGGTTCCGGCCCTGCCGGGCGGTCAGTTGCTCCTCCTCGGCGGCCAGCCGGCGCTCAAGGTCCTGCAGCTTGCCGTAGCGCAGTTCGGCCGCGCGGTTGAGGTCGTAGCTGCGCTCGGCCTCCTCCGCCTCGTGACGGACCTGCTCCAGTTCCTTGCGCAGCTCCTGTACGCGGCGAATACCCTGCCGCTCCGCCTCCCACTGCGCGTGTTTGGCGTCGGCCTCGCCGCGCAGATCGGCCAGTTCCCTGCGCAGTTCCCCCAGGCGGGCCTCGCTGGCGGGGTCGGATTCCTTGGACAGGGCGGCTTCCTCGATCTCCAGGCGGGTGACGCGGCGGGTGATCTCGTCGAGTTCGGCGGGCATGGAGTCGATCTCGGTACGCAGCCGGGCGCACGCCTCGTCGACGAGGTCGATGGCCTTGTCGGGCAGGAACCGGTCGGTGATGTAGCGGTGGGCGAGCGTCGCCGCCGCGACCAGCGAGGTGTCCTGGATCTTGACGCCGTGGAAGACTTCGAGGCGTTCCCGCAGCCCGCGCAGGATGGAGATGGTGTCTTCCACGCTGGGTTCGTCCACCACTACCTGCTGGAAGCGGCGTTCGAGTGCCGCGTCCTTCTCGATGTGCTGCCGGTACTCGTCCAGAGTGGTCGCGCCGATCATGTGCAGTTCGCCGCGCGCCAGCATGGGTTTGAGCATGTTGCCCGCGTCCATCGCGCCCTCGGCGGCGCCCGCGCCGACGACGGTGTGCAACTCGTCGACGAAGAGCAGGATCCGCCCCTCGGCGGCCTTGACCTCGCTCAGTACGGCCTTGAGGCGTTCCTCGAACTCGCCGCGGTACTTGGCGCCCGCCACGAGTGAGCCCATGTCGAGGGCGAACACCGTCTTGTCGCGCAGGCCCTCGGGGACGTCCCCGCGCACGATCCGCTGGGCGAGTCCCTCCACGATGGCGGTCTTGCCGACGCCGGGGTCGCCGATCAGGACGGGGTTGTTCTTGGTCTTGCGGCTGAGGATCTGGGTGACGCGGCGGATCTCGGCGTCCCGGCCGATGACGGGGTCGAGCCGCCCGGACCTGGCCTCGGCAACGAGATCGCGGCCGTACTTCTCCAGGGCCTCGTAGGCCACCTCGGGGTTGGCGGAGGTCACGCGCTGGTTGCCGCGGACCTGGGTGAGGGCGCCGAGGAAGGACTCCCGGGTCACGCCGTGCTCCTTCAGCAGGCGTCCGGCGGCGGTCGCCGAGCCCTCCTCGGCCAGGGCCAGCAGCAGGTGTTCCACGGACACGTACTCGTCCTTGAGGCGTTTGGCCTCCCGCTCGGCCGCGTCCAGCAGCCGGGACAGGCGCTGGGTGACGAAGACCTGGCCCGGCGCCGCTCCCGGTCCTGTCACCTTGGGCCGGCGGGAGAGCTCCTCGCGTACGGCCGCGCGCAGTTCCTCGGGCTCGGTGCCCGCCTGCTGCAGCAGGCGCGGTATGAGGCCTTCGTCCGTGTCGAGGAGGGCGAGCAGCAGATGCTCGCCGTCGACCTCGGTGTGGCCCAGCCGGCCGGCGGCGCTCTGGGCCTCCTGCAGAGCTTCCTGGGACTTCTGCGTCAGGCGGTTCATGTCCATGGTGGAAGATCACTCCTCGCGCCTGCACGCCGCAGCGCGGCTTCGAGCAGGCTGATGCGGTCGAGCAGGTCGAGCACCAGACCGATGGATGCGTAGTTCAGGCACAGCCCGGTGCGCAGCCGCTGGACCCGAGCCAGGGCGGCCGGGGCCGTGAGCGCGAACACCGGCCGTCCGGAGGTGTCACGGCCCGCTTCCACCAGTCCGAGGCTGACGAACCGGCGGATGAGATCGGGATGAAGGCCCGTGCGGCGGGCCACGGTCTCCAGGGAGAGCGCGGGCACGGGTACGATCGCGTACCGCACGCCCACCTCGGTCGTACGCGCGGGGGAGGGGCGGGTCCCGGCTGGTCGGTCGGTCATCAGGTCCTCCTGGGGTCGAACGAGGAGACGGCGGCAAGTTCCTCCAGCAGCTCGCGCTCCCGGTCGCTCAGCCGGGGCGGCACCATGATCCGCAGCTCCGCGTACAGGTCTCCGGCCGTGCCGCGCGGCCCCGGCATGCCCTCGCCGCGCAGCCGCAGGCGCCGTCCGCTGGAGGACCCGGCGGGCACGGTCACCTTCGCCGTGGCTCCGCCGGGCGTGGGCACCGGCACGGTCGCGCCCAGCGCCGCCTCCCACGGCGTGACCGGAAGCCGCACGTGGACGTCCCGGCCGTCGAGGCGGAACTCGGGGTGCGGCTCGATCCGCACCCTCAGGTACAGGTCCCCGGCGGGAGCGTCGTCGGCGCTCCCTCGCCCGCCCTCCCCGGCCAGCCGGATGCGCTGTCCGTCGGTGGTGCCGGGCGGTACGTCGACCTGGTAACGCCGCTGCCCGGACGGCCCGGCGAGGGTGACCGTACGGCGGCCGCCCCGGTAGGCCTCCTCGACCGTGAGCGGCAGTTCGGCCTCCTGGTCGGCGCCGGGAACGCGCATGCGCCCGGCGCCGCCGAACAGCGAGCCGAACAGATCCTCGACATCGACGCCTTCGTCCCCGAAGCCCGCCGTGGAGTAGCGCACGCGGGAACCGTCGCCGCCGGCCCACCGGAAACCGCTGCCGGCCCCGGCCCCGGCGCCTGCGCCAACCCGCTCCTCCCAGTCCTCCGGGACCTTCCGGAAGTCCTCGCCGAAGCGGTCGTACTTGGCTCGCTGCTCCGGATCGGACAGGGCGCCGAAGGCCTCGTTGATCTCCTTGAACCGCTCCTCCGCCTGCGGGTCCTTGTTGACGTCGGGGTGGTATTTGCGGGCCAGGGTGCGATAGGCCCGCTGGATCTCGTCCCGGTCGGCGGTGCGCGGGACACCGAGCACCTCGTAGAAGTCGCGTGCCATGGCCGCTCACTCCCGCTTGGCGACGGTCACGGCGGCCGGTCGCAGCTGCCGGTCGGCCTCCCCGTAACCGGGTCGCAGCACTTGCACCACGGTGTTCGGATCGGCGTCGGGATCCTGGACCACGCCGACCACCTCGTGCCGGGCGGGATCGAACGGCACGCCCCTCTCCGCGTAGCGCGGGTAGCCCAGCCGCTCCAGGACGCTCACGGCCTGGTCGCGCACGGCCCGCACGCCTTCGACGATCGCGTCGGGGTCGGCGGACGCGTGGCTCAGAGCGAGTTCCAGGTTGTCGATGACGGGCAGGAAGGCCACAGCCGTACGTGCGCGTTCGACTGCCGACTCCCGCTGCAGCTCCCTGACGTGGCGTTTTCGCAGGTTGTCGAGGTCGGCCAGGGCGCGGCGCCAGCGCTCCTCCGCCTCTCGCAACGCGACGGCGTTCGCGTCGTCAGGTGCGGCGGTGGCGGGGGCGGTTGCGGCGTCGGGCGCGGGCTCGTCGGTGGGCGGTGGCTGCGGAGAGTCCCCGTGCGGCGGCTGTACGGCGCCCTGCGGCGGGTCGGGCTCCGGGCCCCTGGACGGGATGGGCATGGCGGACACCTCAGCTCTTGTCGAACTCGGCGTCGATGACATCGTCATCGCCTGCGTCGCCGGAGCCCGGCGCGGCTCCGCCGTCCGGCGACCCGGTGCCGGCCGGACCGCCCGGGGCGGCTCCCGCCTGATGGGCAGCGAGCCCCGCGAAGACCTGCTGGAGTTCGGATGTCAGGGGCCGGACCTTGTCCACCCCGGCCTCGTTCTTGACCGCGTCGCGGGCCTCGGCCACCAGCATCTCAGCGCGCGCCTTCTCATGGGCGGGCGCGGCGTCGCCGAGCTCGCCCAGGCGCTTTTCGACCTGGTAGGCGATGGCGTCCAGTTCGTTGCGGGCGTCGACCGCCTCGCGCAGGGCCTGGTCCTGGTCGCGGTTGCTGTCGGCCTCCTGGACCATCCGCTCGACCTCGCCGCGGTCGAGGTTGGAGCTCTCGCTGATGGTGATGCTCTGCTCCTTGCCGGTGTCCTTGTCCCGCGCGGTGACATTGAGGATGCCGTTGGCGTCGACGTCGAAGATGACCTCGATCTGCGGCTCGCCGCGCGGCGCGGGGCGGATGTCGGTGAGCTGGAAGCGACCGAGGACCCGGTTGTCGGCGGCCAGCTCCCGCTCGCCCTGCAGGACGACGACATCGACGGCGGGCTGGTTGTCCTCGGCGGTGGAGAAGGTCTCGGTGCGGCGCACCGGGATGGTGGTGTTCCGCTCGATGATCTTCGTCATCACGCCGCCGCGTGTTTCCACGCCCAGGGACAGCGGGGTGACGTCGAGGAGCAGGACATCCTTGACCTCGCCCTTGAGGACCCCGGCCTGGATCGCGGCGCCCATCGCCACGACCTCGTCGGGGTTGACGCTCATGTTGGGTTCCTTGCCGCCGGTCAGCCTCCGCACCAGCGCCTGGACGGCCGGGATACGCGTGGAACCGCCGACGAGGATGACCTCGTCGATGTCGTTGTCACTGACCTTGGCGTCGCCCATGGCCTGCCGCACCGGGTCGAGGCAGCGCTCCACCAGGTCGCCGGTGATCTGTTCGAACGTGGACCGCATGATCGTCGTGGTCAGGTGCTTGGGCCCGGAGGCGTCGGCCGTGATGAACGGCAGACTGACCTGTGTCTGGGTCACCGAGCTGAGCTCGGTCTTGGCCTTCTCGGCGGCCTCGAACAGACGTTGCAGGGCCTGCGCGTCCTGGCGCAGGTCGATGCCGTTTTCTTTCTGGAAGCCGTCGGCGAGGTGGTCGACCAGTCGGCGGTCGAAGTCGTCGCCGCCCAGATGGCTGTCGCCCGCGGTGGACCGTACCTCCACCACGCCGTCGCCGACGTCGAGGATGCTGACGTCGAAGGTGCCGCCGCCCAGGTCGAAGACGAGCACGGTCTCGTGCTCCTTCTTGTCCATGCCATAGGCCAGAGCGGCCGCGGTCGGCTCGTTGATGATCCGCAGCACTTCCAGGCCGGCGATCCGTCCGGCGTCCTTGGTGGCGGTGCGCTGGGCGTCGTTGAAGTAGGCGGGCACCGTGATGACCGCCTCCGTGACCCGCTCTCCCAGCTGCTTGGAGGCGTCGTCGGCGAGCTTGCGCAGCACCTGCGCGCTGATCTCCTCAGGCGCGTAGAGCTTGTCGCGCACCTCGAAGCGGGCGGCGCCGCCATCTCCCTCGACCACGTCGTAGGTGACGGCCTTGGCCTCTCCGGAGATCTCGTCGAAGTGCCGGCCGATGAACCGCTTGGCCGAGTAGATGGTGCCCTTGGGGTTGAGGATCGCCTGGCGGCGGGCCAGCTGGCCCACCAGGCGTTCGCCGGTGTCGGTGAAGGCCACCACGGACGGTGTCGTCCGGTTGCCCTCGCTGTTGGGCACGACGGTCGGCTCGCCGCCCTCCCAGACGGCGATCACCGAGTTCGTGGTGCCCAGGTCGATGCCTACTGCCTTGGCCATGAGGAACTCCTTCCGCGACGGGCGGTCCCCGTTCGGCCACGAAGACGCGCCCGGTCCTGCGCACTCGCTCAGGTGACGGCGGGGCCGCTCTGCGGGCGGCTGCTCCTGTGAGCCCGGCTACTGGCGCCGGTCGCGCTGCGCAGCTCGACCTGCACCGGCACCGCTCGCTCGGAGGCCGCCTCGTCGACGACGTCGCACCGGCTGGATCCCATGGCCTGCGGCACCGGTGCGCCCGGCGATCCCTGGCAAGCCCAGAGTGACAAGCGAGGAGCGCGCTCCGCCTGCACCTGGCAGGTCGGAAATCGGCGTGGGCGGTCGCTCCACCAGAGCAAGAGAAAAATGCGGGCAAGTCGGATGCTCATGCCCAGGGTGGGTACTCAGGGCTCGCCCAGCGTGGATCCCACGACTGGCTCGATCGCCTCCCACGACCGGAGGAGAACGGAGCATCCATGGCCGGCCATCCGTCGTCGAGGCCGTCCCCCGTACCCTCCGACCAGGGCGTGACGCGTCGGCCGGGCAACACCGCGGGCACCGAACGGCACACTCCCCGGCCGTACGCGGCGCTGGACCCGCACGGGCTGCTGGTGCTGTCCCGCGCCCTTCTCACCTGTGCGGAGCAGCGCGAGATCGTGCGGTTGGCCATGCGGCACGTCGGCGCACTCGGCCCCTACCGCGCCGAGGCCGGATACCTCGCGACGGACGACGGTCTGTCCCGTGTCCCCGGCCGCGACGCAGGAGCGCCGGCAGCCGTCGACGCACGGATGAAGGCGCTGGACGAGGCGGACGGCTCCGTGTCCCTTCCGGAGAGGTCGTGGAACTGGGCATTCGGCCTGCGCGGGGCCCGCGGTCTGCTCGGCTACCTCGTGATCTCCTCCCGCACCGGCCCCGATGAGCAGGGGCGCTTTCTCCTGTCGACTCTCGTGGGGCTCACCTCGGCGGCCCTGTCGCTGGCGGCCACGCATCCTGCGCACGACGACGGCGCCGGAGAACTGAGCCGAGTCCGCTCCGAACGGGACGCCGCACTGGGACAGTTGCAGACCCTGCGCTCCGAGCTGCACCTGCACAAGACCGTGCATGAAACCCTCGACCGTGTCGCTGCCCGAGGCGGCGGCGAGGACGCCATCACCCAAGCGCTGTACGAGATCACCGGACTGCCGGCGCTGAGCGAGGACCGGTTCGGCAATCTGCGCTCGTGGGCCGGTCCTGACCGGCCCGACCCTTATCCGGTGCGGTCCCCGACCCATCAGGACGCGATGCTGCGACAGGTCGCGCGCGAGGCGGGCCCGGTCCGCGTCGAGAACCGGCTGATCGCTCTGGCCCGTCCGCGCGGGGACCTCCTGGGCGTACTCGCCGTCGAGGACCCCGGGGCGACGGCCGACGACCACACCCTGTTCGCCCTGGACCACGCCCAGCGTTCGCTCGCCCAGGAACTCCTGCATGTGCGTGAACTCGCCGAGGTCGAACTGCGGCTGCGCCGTCAGCTGATCGACGACCTGTTGGAGGGCACTGACGAGGCGAGTGCCTACGCCCGCGCCGAAGCCGTCGGCCACGACCTGCAACGTACCCACTACGTGGTCGTGGTGCACTGGTCCGGCGACGCGGCGGACGGCGCCTTCATCCGTGCCGTCGAGCATGCGACGGCCACCCGGGCCACCCGTCCGCTGATCACGCGTCGCGGCGACCGGGCGGTCCTGCTCACCGAGGCGAGACCCGACGACGGTGCCGTGCACGCGGCACTGGCCCGGGAACTGGGGACGCCCGACGGAGCGATCGGGGTGAGCACCCGCTGCGAGTCACCGAACGGGGTTCCGCGCTGCTATCAGGAGGCACTACGGGCCCTGGAAGTGCGGCAGAGCTCCCGCCGGAGCAGCGGGACGACGTTCTTCGACGACCTCGGGCTGTACCGGATCCTGGGGCCCGGCAACGATCTTCGGGAGCTCGAAGGCTTCGTGCGGGAGTGGCTCGGCCGACTGATCGACTACGACGCGGGGCACGACACGGAGTTGGTGGAGACGCTCTCGCGCTACTTCGACTGCGGAGGCAACTACGACGACGCGGCCGCCGCGCTCACAGTCCACCGCAGCACCCTGCGCTACCGGCTGCAGCGCATTCGGGAGATCAGCGACCGCGACCTGGCGGATGTGGACACCCGGCTCAACCTGCAGGTGGCAACCCGCGTCTGGAAGATCATCCTGGGCGGGCGGTTCTGACCGCGAATACCCGAAGGGCCCGCGCGGCAGTCAGCCCGGCACTCGACCCTTCACCGAGAGCGGGTGGGCTGAGGAGATCCGCTCGATCAGTACCGGCGCAGAGGAGCGAAAGCCCTGTCCACAGGCCGGGGTTGGGTGACGGGGTCGGCCGCGCTCCGGCGGTACGGCCGCGAGGAGAGGGATCAGCCGGGTGACGGGTGTTCCGGCGTTCGTCCTGTGGGCACTCGTGAGCATCGGGGGAAACCGGCGAGAGGGGTCACTCATGCGGATGTCGTCCCAGGATGTCACGGTCGTAGCTCTTCTGGCGGATCCGGACGCCCCCACGGAGATCGCCCGGCGCATGGCCCGGATCCTTCCTGACCGGCTCGCCGACCGATGGGGTCGGGGGCGCCGTTTCGACGTCGAGGTGATCAGTGAGCCGTTCACCGCGGAGACCGAGGACGTGCCGACGCTGGTGCGCCGGATCACGGATCGCGCGAGCGCGGAAAAATGGGACGTCGTCGTGGCCCTCACCGACCTGCCCCTGCACGTAGACGGACGCAAGCTCGTGGTGGAACTGAGTGACGAACCCGCTCTGGCTCTGCTGTCCCTTCCCGCGTTGGGAGGTTTGCGGCTGCAGAGGAAGGCCAGGCGGGCGGTGGAAGAAGCCGTGCTCAGTCTGGCGCGCCCGCGGTCCGCCGGGGCTGAGGGGCCGTCGGCAAACCGGCCGTCGCAGGATCACTTCGCGCACGTGCGGGCAGACCTGGTCGGCGAGCAGGAAAGCGCTGTTCGGCGGTATGTCGTCGGCGGTCCGCTCGGATACCTCAGGGTGCTCGGCGGCATGATCCGGGCCAACCGGCCATGGCGCCTGGTGCCGGGCCTGTCCAAGGCCCTGGCGGCGGCACTCGCCACTGGGGCGGTCGCCACCGTGAACTCCACCATCTGGACCCTGTCCGTGTCCCTGAGCACACCACGCCTCGTGATCGCCACGGTCGGATCCGTCGCGCTCATGATCGGCTGGCTGATCGTGGACGCGCACCTGTGGCATCGAGCGGATGACGTGTCGCCGGAGGCGAGGAGGAGAGCGGCTCTCTACAACGTCTCGACGGTGGTGACCGTCGGCATCGGGGTGCTTGTCTGTTATGTGGGGTTGCTGGTCATCAACTTGGTGTGGGCGCTCTTCATCCTCAACGGCCAAGCGTTCGCTTCCCTGACGCGTATCCCGCTGCACGCCACGGAGTACTGGACCCTGGCCTGGTTCGTCGCCTCGGTCGCCACCGTGGGTGGTGCGCTGGGATCGGGCCTGGAGAGTGACGAGGCAATCCGGGCAGCCGCCTATTCCAAGCGTGAACAGGAACGGCGCCGGATGGTCGAGGACGACGGTGACTAGTGCCGCATCAGATGTCGCTGACCGGGTCCAGGGCGGCGAACGGGTGCGGTGGGTACGGGCCGCCCGATCGCGGCGTACCAGACCAGGGCCGCACATAGGAAAGCCGCCGCCGCGGAGATCAGCGACCTGGTGAGGGTGTCGTTCCGTGCGCCGGAGACGAGGGCAACGGCCAGTGCCGACGTCAGGGTGAGGGCGGGCAGCGCACGGGGCCTCCGCGTGACGCCCGGCGCGGCGGCCGGCGGCAGCAGCCAGGTGGCGAGGCCGTAACAGGCACAGGCCAACAGCGTGGCCCCCAGTACTTCGCTGGGCCGGTGGCCGCCCATGGTCGCGCTCGCGGCGGCGATGCAGGCGAGCCACAGCACACCGGCCGCGGCGGCGTAGGGGCGGATGCGGGGGGAAACCACCAGGACGGCGGCGAGGGTCAGCGCGGCGGGGATGGCGGTGTGCCCGCTGGGGAACCCCTGATCAAGGAGATTCTCGGGCGCGCCCACCAGATCGGGGCGGGGCAGGATGCTTTTGAGGACCTCCTTGCCTCCGGTCGTGAGGATGACGACCCCGAGCGCCGCGCATCCCTGCCGCCAGCACAGCCGCACCAGGGTGAGGACCACGATGACAGCCAGCCCCACCATGAGGGTGGGCTTGGCGCTCAATTCCATCGGCGGCAGCGGCGTCGAGCCGTAGGCCGCTCCTGACAGGGGGTAGATCCACGCGGCTTCGCTGCCATCCGCACCGAGATCGAACAGCGCGTTCTCAGCTCGTTGCCCCCACGGGGTGCAGATGGCGAGCAGGTAGACCGTGAGGAATCCCAGGGTGTGGAGCAGAGCCGGCATCCACGGTCGCGCCGTACGCGACGGGGCGAGGCCGTCGGAGGCTTCGGGGGTCTGCCTTGAGGCCCCCGGACGGTGCGCGGGCAGGATCGGAGCATCGTGCTGAGGCATCGCTGAGTTTCTTCCGTCGGGGGAGTTCGGTCACGCACGGCGCGCGGCACGACGTGGGCCGCCGGGCTCGGCGGGCCCACCGGGGATCCGCTTCTGTTCGGCGAGTGCCTGCCCCCGACGGCGCTGGGCGGTGATCGCCAGGGCGGGGAGGGGTGTGACCAGCAGGGTGAGGACGACCAGGTCCGGAAAGGACTGCATGAACGCGTCCGGCTGGGCGACGATCGCCTGCGTGCGGACGAGCGCGACCGCCGCGACGGGGATCAGCCACCGGTGGTCACCGGTGGCTGCCGTCGCCGCCCATGCGGCGATCAGCGCGGTGGCCTCGACGGCGAACAGGCCGCGCTGGAAGGCCGGACTGACGGAGATGATGTGCAGGCTCCCGGCCATGAACATGGTGAGTACGACGGGGGCCAGCCAGCGGTAGGAGCGGCGTCGCAGGCGGCTGGGACGGCAGAACGCCAGCACGGCGCACGCGGCGCAGAGTGTCCCCGAGAGCACCAGGTCATGGGCGGTGATCGGGGCGCCGAGACCGTAGTAGCTCAGGCCCGCCTTGCCCTCGTCGCCGAAGAGCGTGGTGCTGTTGAACGTGGCACCGGCATAGACCATCACGGCTGCGGCCGGCAGTGCGATCCAGGCTCTGCCGCGCAGCAGGGCGATCAGGCAGACCAGCGGCAGCACCCCGTAGGGCAGCAGCCGTGTCCTGCCGCCGGGACCTTGTGCCCACGGGTACCAGCCGGAGAAGGGGAAGGCGATGGCATGGCGGCCGGGATCGATGTGCAGGGCCCAGTGCCACACGTCCTGCACGTACGGAACCAGCGCCAGCGCGGCGAGGACGAGAGCCGTCAGATGGATGCCGTCCAGCCACCACGGCCGGGCCGTGTCGTCGACGACGGCGCGGGCGCGGGCCTGCACCCCGGCACGCGTCAGTGCGACAACTTCCCGCGCCGGGGGCCAGGAACGGCCGGGATACGCCTCGGCCAGGCAGGCCAGCACCTCCTCTCCCTGCCGGGAGCGGTAGGGCTCGGGATAGGCCGCAAGCAGCAGACGGTTCATGCCGGGGCCACCCCGGTATCGTGCGAGCGCCCCATGACGACAGCCGCCGCCTGCTGCATGCGCAGCGCCTCCCGGGCGAGCGCTTCGGTGCCGTCCTCCGTGAGCCGGTAGTAGCGCCGCGCCCGCCCGTCGACGATCTCCTCGTCGCCGGCGGCCACCAGCCCGGCCCGCTCCAACCGCTCCAGTGCGCCGTAGAGCGTGCCGACAGCGATCCGGAGCCGCCCGCCGGTGGTCCGCTCGGCAGCCTTGATGATGCCGTAACCGTGCAACGGACCGTCCATGAGCGCAGCAAGGATGAAGTACTGCGGTTCCGTCAAGGGCGGATTCTGTGTGGCCATGCATCGAGTATATATCGAGCTACGAAATATATCGGCCGCTCCGCCTTCTCCAGCCCCGGTGCGGCAAGTCGGCCGATCGATCGGTGAAGTCCTGTTTGGTGTGAAAGCCGACGGGGACTCGCCTCGCAAGTCGTCGGGGCGCCGCAGCTCCACCGGGCGGGCCGACGGCTCGAACCGCCGCTCCACCTGACATGGGTGAACGGCCCGCAGAGGCGAGCCGGAGCCATGAACGCCGCCGTAGCACTTTCGCGCGTCAGGCTCTTTGTGCCGTCTCATCATCGCTGTGCCGCGGTCATGCCGTGACATCGAGAGAAGTCATCATGAAAGCAGCGGTATATGAAGGTCCGCGAACGGTCGCCGTCAAGGACGTGCCGGACGCGAAGATCGAGCATCCCTGCGACATCATCGTCAAGATCACCACCACCAACATTTGCGGTTCGGACCTGCACATGTACGAGGGCCGCACCTCGTTCGAGTCCGGCCGCACGCTGGGACACGAGAACATGGGCCAGGTCGTCGAGGTCGGCCCGGCCGTGAGCAAGGTCCAGGTCGGCGAGTACGTGGTGCTGCCCTTCAACATCGCCTGCGGCTTCTGCAAGCAGTGCGAACGAGGGCTCACCAACTACTGCCTGACCATGCAGCCGGAACCGGCGCTCGCGGGAGCCGCCTACGGCTTCGCGGACATGGGCCCGTATCAGGGCGGCCAGGCGGAGCTGCTGCGGGTGCCCTACGGCGACTTCAACGCGCTGCGACTGGGCGAGGACGCCGCCGAGCGGCAGACCGACTACGTGATGCTCGCCGACATCTTCCCCACCGGCTATCACGCCACCGAGATGGCCAACGTCAAACCGGGCGATCAGACGATCGTCTTCGGGGCCGGCCCCGTCGGGCTGATGGCGGCCTACTCCGCCGTGCTCAAGGGCGCCGGCCGTGTCTGGGTGGCCGACCATCAGCCCGACCGGCTGCGCATGGCGGAGGAGATCGGGGCCATCCCGATCAATACCGCCGAGCAGGACCCGGCGGAGGTCGTCAAGGAAGCCACCCTCGGTCTGGGCGCCGACAACGGGTGCGAGTGCGTCGGCTACCAGGCACACGACCCCCAGGGACAGGAGGACGCCAGCCTCACGCTCAACGGTCTGATCGACACGGTGAGGTTCACGGGCCACATCGGTGTGGTGGGCGTCTTCCTGCCCCAGGACCCCGGCGGCGAAGAAGCCCAGGGCGAGTTGGAGGCACAGGGCAAGGTGCCGATCGACTTCGGCCTGATGTGGTTCAAGGGCCAGCACATGGGGACCGGCCAGGCGCCGGTGAAGAGGTACAACCGCGCGCTGCGGGACCTGATCGCCGGCGAGAAGGCGACGCCGGGCTTCATCGTCTCCCACGAACTCGGCCTCAACGAGGCGCCCGCTGCCTACGAGCACTTCGACGCCCGGGACGACGGCTGGACCAAGGTGGTCCTGCATCCCGACGGTCACAGCAACGGCCGCAACTAGCAAGGACACCAGGGCGTCAGCCGCTCCAGCACCTGCGGTGACGCCGGCGGTCCGGTCCCGGTTCCGGCCGGGGCCGGACGGGCCCTCCCAGTCGTCACCTTCCGCGATGCCGGACACAGCCGGTCGGCTGCCTCCGGCACCGCGGAGACGGCGGGGTCCGCCGCCATCCTTCGGCGTGCGCACGGCACAGCCCACCCCGCCCGGCCCTGTGGGACGGGCCGCGGCGTCGGCTCCTGCCGCCTGCCCGCGAGGGACGCCCACCTTCCGTCCACCTCACCGCACGTGAGGAGCACCGATGACAACTGACACCCGCTCCACCGCCCGCCTGCGACACGATCCGCTCGTACGCGGCCTCGGCTGGGTCAGTGCGCTCCTGGGCGTGCCCCAGGTCGTCGCCCCAGGAGGCTTCGCACGGGCCCTGGGCGTGGACGACGCCCCTCGGCACCGAGCGACCACCACCGCCGTCGGCGTGCGCGAACTGGCGGCGGCGACCGGACTTCTGGGACGGCCGCATCCCGTCTGGCTGTGGAGCCGCGTCGGTGGCGACCTCATCGACCTGACCCTGCTCGCCCGCGCGCTGAAGAACCACAACGGTCGCGGCCTGGGGCGCACCGTGACCGCGACAGCCGCGGTAAGCGCCGTCACCGTCACGGACGTCTACGCGGCCGTGACGCGCACTCGTAGGAGCACTCCCATGGAACTGACCGCCTCCACCACTGTCACCCGGCCGCCCGACGAGGCGTACACCCTCTGGAGGGCACTGGAGCGACTGCCGGAATTCATGGTGCACCTGGACGTGGTGCGCGTGACCGGCCCGCGCACCAGTCATTGGCAAGCGAGCGCGCCGTTCGGCACAACAGTCGAATGGGACGCCGAGATCACCCAGGACGTCCCCGGCGAGCTGCTCGCGTGGCGGTCGGTGGACGGCGCGGACATCGACAACTCCGGCGAGGTCCGCTTCGTACCCGCCCCAGGCGGTCAGGGCACGGAGATACGGGTGTCCCTGCGCTACGAACTGCCCGGCGGACCGCTGGGCAAGGCCGCAGCGCGCTACTTCGGCGAGGAGCCGCACCAGCAGCTGGACGACGACCTTCGCCGCTTCAAGCAGATCGCGGAAACCGGTGAGGTCGTCCGTTCCGAAGGGGCGCCCGGCGGCAAGAAGGCCCGGAGCGAGTTCCCGCAGCATCCGGCCCGACCGCTGACCGAGGACGAACTGAAGGAGGCACTGGCATGAAGGCCAACTGCTGGACGGGACGCAACTCGGTAGAGGTGCAGGACGTCCCCGACCCCTCGATCCTGAACAGCCGCGACGCCATCGTGAAAGTCACCTCGACGGCGATCTGCGGCTCCGACCTCCATCTGGTCGACGGTTACGTGCCCACCATGGAGAACGGCGACATCCTGGGCCATGAGTTCATGGGGGAAGTCGTCGAGGTCGGCCCCGGCATCAGTGCCGACAAGCTGCGCGTCGGCGACCGCGTCGTGGTGCCCTTCCCCATCGCCTGTGGCGCCTGCGCGTCCTGCCGCGCGGAGCTGTACTCGTGCTGCGAGAACAGCAACCCCAACGCCGGCATCTCGGAGAAGATGTTCGGTCATCCCACCTGCGGCATCTACGGCTACTCCCATCTGACCGGCGGCTTCGCCGGCGGACAGGCCGAGTACGCGCGGGTGGTGCTCGCCGACGCCAACGTCCTCAAGGTCGAGTCGGACCTGACCGACGAGCAGGTGCTCTTCCTGTCCGACATCCTGCCGACCGGATACATGGGCGCCGACATGTGCGACATCAAGGAAGGTGACGTCGTCGCCGTCTGGGGCGCCGGACCGGTCGGTCAGTTCGCCATGGACAGCGCCCGCGTCCTGGGCGCGGAAAAGATCATCGCCATCGACAAGGAGACCTACCGGCTCGACATGGCCACCGCCCAGGGCTACACCGCAGTCGACTTCGAGAACACCGACGTACGCTCGGCACTGCTCGACCTCACCGGCGGCCGGGGCCCCGACAAGTGCATCGACGCGGTCGGCATGGAGGCCACACACGGTGCCTCTCACGTCCACCTCTACGACCGTGCCAAGCAGGCGGTCCGCTCCGAGACGGACCGGCCGCACGCCCTGCGTCAGGCCATCATGTCCTGCCGCAGCGGGGGCGTGGTGTCGGTCATCGGCGTCTACGGCGGGATGATCGACAAATTCCCTGCGGGTGCCTGGATGAACAGGTCCCTGACCCTGCGGACCGGCCAGTGCCACGTGCAGAAGTACATGAGGCCGCTGCTGGGCCTGATCGAGCAGGGCCGGATCGACCCCACCCGGATCATCACCCACCGACTGCCCCTGACCGAGGCGCCGACCGGCTACGACCTGTTCAAGAACAAGAAGGACCGCTGCGAGAAGGTCGTCCTCACGCCGTGAGGGCCGCGATGGATCGCTGCCCCGTCTCCCACTGACGCCGACGAGCCGAGCCGGCCTGCGGAAGGTGCGTCAACACCCGTGAGACGGGGGCGGTTTCACGAACGAGGGCGGTGGCCCACCCGACCTGGTC
>NZ_JBHWZP010000159.1:0-21342 GCF_042728395.1 Streptomyces sp. NPDC060205 | reverse complement strand
GGGCCGCACCCGTCCGGGTGCGGCCCTCACGCGTCAGCCGTTTACATGTGCATCGCGCCGCGCTAGCTTCGACAGCACGTGGGGTGGGAGCGCTCCCACTCGGGGTGGACCGGAACCCGCCCCGGGGCCGCCCCCACCCCACACATCCCGCACGTACACCACACGCACCCACACGGCCTGTGAACGAAGGGATGGTCAGTCCTGTCATGAGCCTGCCAATCACTCCGGCCCAGCCACCCCCCGAGCAGCCTCCACGCCCCCCGCGCCGCTCATTACTCCGCGGCTCCGCAACCCGCCGCTCCGCGCTCCGCGGCTTCCCGCTTCCCGCCCGCGGCCGAGCCCTCCTCCTCATCCTGCTGGCCCTGGTCGTCACGGTCCCCGCCCTCGGCCTGGTCGTCTCGGCGGGCGGCGAGGCGGAGGCCCACGGCACCCCCATGAAGCCCGCGAGTCGCACCTTCCTGTGCTGGCAGGACGCGCTCACCGACACCGGTGAGATCAAGCCGGTCAACCCCGCCTGCAAGTCGGCCCAGCAGGTCAGCGGCACGACGCCGTTCTACAACTGGTTCTCGGTGCTGCGCTCCGACGGAGCCGGCCGCACCCGCGGTTTCGTGCCCGACGGCGAACTGTGCAGCGGCGGCAACACCAACTTCACCGGCTTCAACACCCCGAGCGCCGACTGGCCGCTCACCCACCTCACCTCGGGCGCGACCGTCGACTTCTCCTACAACGCCTGGGCGGCGCACCCGGGCTGGTTCTACGTCTACCTCACCAAGGACGGCTACGACCCGACGAAGCCGCTCACCTGGAACGACATCGAGGCACAGCCGTTCCTGAGCGTCGACCACCCGCCGCTCAACGGCTCCCCGGGCACGGTCGAGGCCAACTACTCCTGGTCCGGGCAGCTTCCGGCGGGCAAGTCGGGCCGCCACCTCATCTACATGGTCTGGCAGCGCTCGGACAGCGCGGAGACCTTCTACTCCTGCTCCGACATCGTCTTCGACGGCGGCAACGGAGAGGTGACGGGCATCCACGACCCGGGCAACCCGACCGAGCCCCCGGCCGGCGCCTGCTCCGCCGCCCGCCGCACCACGGGCAGCTGGTCGGGCGGCTACCAGTCCGAGGTGACCGTCACCAACAGCGGGGACGTGCCGCTGCTCGGCTGGATGGTCGACTGGTCGCTGCCGGGCGGTCAGTCCGTCGCCAGTCTCTGGAGCGGCAACGCCACGTACAGCGGCCAGGACGTGATGGTCCACAACGCCGACTGGAACGGGTCGCTCGATCCGGGCGAGAGCACCACGTTCGGTTACGTCGTCCAGGGCTCCGGAGGTGATACGGCGACCGCCCTGCCGTGCCGGCCGGGCTGAGCCGCTCAAGGGGCGGCCCTGTCGGCTTCCGGGACGGGGCTCTCCCGGGCTGCTCTGGGCGGACCCGGTGGCCGTAATCCACCGGGTCCGCGAGCCGGGCAGGTCGGGGGAGTGCCTGGCCGGAGGGGATGAGGTCGCGCGGACCACGGAGACGACAACGTTGTCCGGTGGTCCGAAAACGACTCTACCTCCCCAACGAAGCCCGCAGCCAACGCAGTTGGAATCTTGAGCCACTTCTGAGGTTGATACGGGTTGGTACGGTCTCCCGCGGGAGGGCGCATGAACGAGCGGGACACGGTACGGCGCCGGGCCGCCGTCTGCCTTGTACTGGTGACGCTGCTGTCGCTGGGCGGACTCACCGCCTGCGGCACCCTCATGGACACGGGGAAGAAGTCGTCGATTTCGGTGCCGGACCTGTTCTATCTCCGGCCGCACGGGGACGACTCCGGGCCCGAGAGGAAGGTGCCCTTCCACGTCCGGGCCGAGGACGTGACGTCCAGGAGCGGTTACGGTGCGCAGGACCACCGGCTCATCGTGGACGTCACCGGGTCCGGCCGGACCGTACGGCTCAAGACCTCGAAGATCCGCAAGAAGAACCCCAGGTGCACCGGGACCGCCACCCGGGTCGTCTGCAAGGTGAGCGGTGCGTACGACAGCTGGTCCGACCTGGACCGGGTCTATCCGTACGCGGCCCCGGACGGCCGGCCCGGCGACAGCGCGAAGGTCCGGTTCCGGTTCACCACTCCGAAGGGGAAGACGCTCACCGCCCGCACCCGGGTCGTCGTCGGCGAGCCCGTCGTGCAGGTGCGCACGACGAAGGTGTTCGAGGACGTCGCACCCGGCTCCGTCCTCAGCACGCCGCTGGTGGTCCGCAACGCCGGGGAGGTGCCCGTGCGGGGCGTCGGCCTGGAACTCGCCGTCGCCGAGGGCCTGGGTTTCAAGAGCCTGTACCGCAACTGCCGTTACTCGGGGTCGCGTCCCTCCCTCGCGGTGTGCGAGTTCCCCGACCTGCGCATACCGCCCGGGGAGGCGGTCACCCTCGACCCGGCTCTGCGGCTGGAGGTGGCCGGCACGCAGATGCACACGTCCTTCGGCCGACAGGCATGGGCCCTGGACATGGGCCCCGCGAAGGACAGCGTCGTACCCGCGGGCGGCGAGCCAGGCGACGGCCCGCGGCTGACGGCGGGGACCGCCAGGGGCGCCGATCTGAAGGGGACCTTCGCGGGCGGTGACGCGGGCAGCGCGGTGCAGGTGGACACCTACGCCGACTTCGAGGTCGGTGTCGAGCTGAGCAGCCGGCGCACCGAGCACACCGCGCACCTGAAGGTCCGCAACAACGGGCCCGCCGACCCCGGCACCACCCGGCTGCTGTTCACCCCGCCCCCGGGCGCCACCGTGGTCGAGCAGCCCGAGGAGGCCATCGACGAGGACGTGTACGAGCCCTCCTGCGAGCTGGAGAAGGGCACGTACTCCTGCCCCGTGCGCAGCGGGCTCGAAGCGGGGGAGTCGAGCATCTTCGACTTCACGTTCCGTCTCGACGGGCCGGGCGAGGGCAGCGTACGGGTGATCGACGCCGCCGGGACCGACCGCCGCGACCCCGACCCCGCCAACGACACGGCACCGGTTACCGTCCTGCCGTAACCGGTGCCGTGTGCGTGTTCTTCAGCGTGTTCTTCAGTGGGTCAAGTGCTCGCCTCAGCGCAGCAGTTCGACCTCCGCCAGCGTCGCCTCACCGTCGAGGACCAGGCGGTACTTCGCGTACGTGCCCGGTGCCGCCACCGAGAAGGCCCGCGTCTGCTTGTCCCAGGCGAAGGACTGCCCGGACCGCTTGTCGAGGTCCTTCCACGTGGTGCCGTCGGACGAGCCCTGCAGGACCCAGCCCTTGGGGGCCTTGGCCCCGTCGGCCGACGTCAGCGTGTACTGCACGGCCTTGACCGGGTCGGCGGTCGGCAGGTCCGCGGACGTGACGGTGGCACTCGTGCCCGACGTGTTGTCGAACAGCGGGCCCTCGCCCTTGACGGCGTCGGTGCGGGGAGCCGGCGCCTTGTCGTCCTGCGTGATCGACACGGGCGCCGCGTTCTTGCCGGTGCCCCACGAGGACGGCTTCGGCCCCATGTCGAACTCGATCACCGCGCCGCGCGAGAGCACCGAGTGCGGCAGCGAGGTCGACGTCCACTTCTTCCCGTTGACCTTCAGGCCCTGCACGTAGACGTTCTTCGCGCTGTTCTTCGGGGCCTTCACGACGAGGTCGCGGCCGTTCTCCAGATGGACGGTCGCCTTCTTGAACAGGGGCGACCCGACGGCGTACTCGCCGCTGCCCATGACCAGCGGGTAGAAGCCGAGCGAGGAGAAGAGGTACCAGGCCGACTGCTCGCCGTTGTCCTCGTCGCCGTGGTAGCCCTGGCCGATCTCGCTGCCCGTGTAGAGCCGCGAGAGGACCTCACGCACGTTCTTCTGGGTCTTCCAGGGCTGGCTGGCCGCGTCATACATGTAGTTGACGTGGTGAGCCACCTGGTTGGAGTGCCCGTACATGCCCATGCGGACGTCGCGGGCCTCGGTCATCTCGTGGATGACGCCCCCGTACGAGCCGACGAACTCGGGCCCGGCGGTCTCCGGGGTACCGAAGTACGTGTCCAGCTTCTCCGCGAGGCCCGACCGGCCGCCGTAGAGGTTGGCCAGCCCGCGCGAGTCCTGCGGCGCGGTGAAGGCGTAGCCCCAGCCGTTGGTCTCCGTGTAGTCGTAGCCCCACACGCGCGGGTCGTACTTCTCGGAGTCCACCCGCCAGTCGCCCTTGGCGTCGCGGCCCTGGAAGAAGCCGGCCTTCGAGTCGAAGAGGTTGACGTAGTCCTGCGCGCGGTTGAGGAAGTACGCGGCCTCCTCCTTGTACTTCTTCTTGCCGGTCTTCTTGTAGAGCGCCTCGCCCATCTTCGAGATGCCGTAGTCGTTGAGGTAGCCCTCCAGCGCCCACGACAGGCCCTCGTGGGTGTCGGTGCTCGTGTAGCCGAGGAAGGGCGAGGTGGTCATGCCCTTGCGGCCGACGCCCGAGGAGGGCGGCACGACGGTCGCGTTCTTCACGGCCGCGTCGTACGCCGACTCCGCGTCGAAGTCGACGCCCTTGACGTACGCGTCCGCGAACGCGACGTCGGAGGACGTGCCGGTCATCAGGTCCGCGTAGCCGGGCGAGGACCAGCGCGAGGTCCAGCCGCCGTCCTTGTACTGCTGGACGAAGCCGTCGACCATCTCACCGGCCTGGCCGGGCGTCAGGAGCGAGTAGGCGGGCCATGTCGTGCGGTAGGTGTCCCAGAAGCCGTTGTTGACGTACACCTTGCCGTCGACGATCTTCGCGCCGGTGTGCGTCGGGGTGTCCGGGCCGGGCATCGCCGAGAACGGCGAGGCGTACTGGTACTTGCCGCCGACCTTCTCGAAGCCGGAGTTCGGGTACAGGTACAGCCGGTAGAGGCTGGAGTACAGCGTCGTCAGCTGGTCGGGGGTCGCGCCCTCGACCTCGACCTTGCCCAGGATCTTGTCCCACGCCTGCTGGGCGCGGGATTTGACCTTGTCGAAGGACGTGCCGTCAGGGATCTCCTGGCGGAGGTTGTCCTTGGCCTGGTCGATGCTGATGAGCGAGGTCGCGATGCGCAGGGTGACCGTGCGGTCCGCGCCCGGCTCGAACTTCAGGTAGCCCTTGACGCCCGAGGAGCTTCCCTCGGTGACGGGCGCGTCGAAGGTCCCGTACACGAAGAGGCGGGTGGCGCCCGTCGACAGCCCGGACTTGACGTCCGAGTAGCCGGTGAAGGTGCCGCTCTCCTTGTCGAGGGTCAGGCCCGCCTGGTCCGTGACGTTGTCGAAGAGGACGTTCGCGTCGTCACCGGGGAAGGTGAACCGCATGGACGCCGCGTGGTCCGTCGGCGTCATCTCCGTCTTCAGCCCGTTCTCGAACGTCACACCGTAGTAGTACGGGCGTGCCGTCTCGTTCTCGTGCCTGAAGGGCAGCGCACGGGCGGTGCGGCCCGTCTCCGGGGTGCCGGACGCGGCCGACGGCATCACCTGGAAGGTCTGCCGGTCGCCCATCCAGGGGCTCGGCTCATGGCTCGCGCTGAACGCCTGGACGGTGGGCAGGTTGTCCGCGTTGTTGGCGCGCGCGTAGTCGTACAGCCAGCTCAGCGAACCCGCGTTCGTCACCGGGGTCCAGAAGTTGAAGCCGTGCGGCACGGCCGTGGCCGGGAAGTTGTTGCCGCGCGAGAAGCCGCCGCTGGAGTTGGTGCCGCGGACGGTCGAGGCGTAGTCCGAGAGATGCGCCTTCGGCTTCCCGGGCTTCTGCACGCTCAGCTTCACGTCGTCCAGCCAGCCGCGGAACTTGGCGGGCCCCTTCGGCGAGTCGTACGCGAGGAGGACGCGGTCGACGGTCCGGCCGGCCGCGACCGAGCCGATCCGCGAGGTGACGTTGTTCCACTGGTTGACGTACAGCACCTTCGAGGCGCCCTGGCCCTGCGGCGTCAGCGCGAACCCGTGCTGGTCCTGGGCGCGCAGGTCGCTGAGGTAGGTGCCGTCCGTGAAGGCGAGGTCGACCGACACGTTCGTGGCGTCGTAGTCCCGGTCGCCGTCCGCCATCGACGGGAAGATCCGGTACGCCAGCTCGGTGTCCCGGCCGACGGCCACGTTCACGTCGAAGACCTTGTTGTACGAGTAGGCGCGGCCGTCCGCCTTGTGGGTGCCCGCGTAGCGCAGCGCCTTCTTGCCGGTGAAGCCCGCGCCCGCCTTGGCGGTCGGGGAGCCGCTCGGACCGCGGTCCACGAGGGACAGCATGTCCTTGGGGGTCGGGTCGTCCTCGTCGCCCGTCGAGAACTGCACGTCGGCGAGCTGCAGCGCGTCGGAGGCGCCCTTGTTCTTGGTGATGTCGAGCCGGAAGTGCGCGTACTCGGCCGGTTCGCCGAGCTTGTACGTCTTCGTCTGGAACCGTTCGGCGAAGGACTCGCCGGCCCGGGTGTCGAGGGTCTTCCAGTCCTTGCCGTCGGTGGAGCCCTGGAAGGTCCAGTCGACGGGGTCGCGCTCGTCGTGGTCGTTGGCCGACGTGAGCGCGTACGACAGCAGCTTGACGGGGGCGTCCAGGTCGAACTCCACCCAGCCGGTGGGCGCGAAGGTCAGCCACTTGGTGCTGGGCTCGACATCGGCGAGGTTCTCCTTCACCTCGCCGCCGCCGGTGTTCTCGGCGCTCGCGCGGACGTCCGTGACGTGGTCCGTCACATTGCCCGGGATGCCGGTGCTGAAGCCGCCGTCGACCCCCGAGGCGCGCTTTGTGCCGTCCGCCGAGGTGTCGACCGTGTTGAGCCAGTCGGGTGCGGGTTCACCCGACTCGAAGGAGGAGGCGAACTCCCGGTCCGCCGCCGCGGCTTCACCGGGACGGGCTACGGCGGCGCCCTGCGAGGCCACCACCAGTGCGAAGGCGGCCGTTCCGAGGACCGCGGTGGAACCCCACCCGTACCTCGTTCCGAGCCGGGATCTGTACGGAGACCCTTGCCGAGATCTGTGGTGCATGCGCCAGCACCCTCCCTGTCACGTGCGCCTGGACAACGTTGTCAAATTCGCTGCGCAGGTCCAGTAGGGAGTCAAGTGACCATTGATGTCAAGGGTGTTGTATGTGGCGTACGGGGGTACCGCCGACAGCCGACTCGACGGCCCCCTCGTGGGCCAACCTGTCGGCTTCCTGTTCGGGCACTGATCGTTGCCTGATCACGCCCTGTGTGGCAAGCCTGTGGGCAGCTCATATTTCCGCGAGGTCTCACTTCGGGAAAGAGTGTCGGCCAACTGTGCATTCGATCTTGCTCCGTTGGCGGGAAGTGGACTATACCTGTCGGCGTCCGCCCGATCGTTCGACCGGTCGCGGACAGGAAGCCGCCGGCAGACGAGGGGGCGCGGCCAACAGCGACGTGCCGCGCATTCCCGCGGTTACCGGTATTCCGGGCACGATCCAGCTCTACTGATGTTCCCTCGCTCAAGCGCCGGGCAGTTTGTCCGACCTGTTTTTCCTGCCGGGGGGACCGGGGTTCCCCCCGGGTAATGCAGTACCAACCGCGGTGCCGGGGAGGGTCCGGTTCACCGCCTGAGTCCTGACGAAGGCGAGGACTTGAGCATGGGATCCACTTCCGCACACAACGACCGCGAGGGTGTCGGCCGGCGCGACCTGATCAAGCGGTCCGCCGCGCTCGGTCTGATCACCGTCCCCACGATGGGCTTTCTGTCCGCGTGTGCCAGCGGCGACAGCGGCGGCGACGAAAAGGTCGACAAGGGCAAGAAGACCAAGGAGAACCCGCTCGCCGTCAACGAGACCGCGCCGCTGGAGATCGTGATCTTCGACGGCGGTTTCGGCACGCAGTACGCCGAGGACGCCAAGGCCGTCTACGAGAAGAAGTTCCCCGAGGCGAAGGTCAAGTTCTCCTCGACCCAGAAGATCCAGTCGGTCCTGCAGCCGCGCTTCAACCAGGGGACCCCGCCGGACCTGATCGACAACTCGGGTGCCGAGCAGATGGACATGGGCGTCCTGGTCGGCAAGAAGCAGCTCGCCGACCTCACCACGCTCCTCGACTCGCCGTCCTACGACGACCCGGCCAAGAAGGTCCGCGACACCCTGCGCCCCGGCATCGTCGAGATGGGCCAGTTCGACGGCGACCCGGTCTGGATCATGTACTACGCGTACACCGTCTACGGCGTGTGGTACTCCCAGAAGGCCCTGGACGGCCTGGACGCGGAGTACCCGGAGACCTGGGACGACATGCTCGCGGTCTGCGCCAAGGCGAAGAAGAAGGGCATCGCGGGCTGGACGTACGCGGGCAAGTACCCGTACTACGTCCCCTTCTCGCTCTACCCGATGATCGCCAAGGTCGGTGGCCGCGAGGTCCTGGACGCCATCGACAACCTGGAGCCGAACGCCTGGAAGCACCCGGCCGTCAAGACCTGTTTCGAGGCGTACTACGAGCTCTACAAGAAGGGCTACATCCTCAAGGGCACCCCGGGCCTGGACCACATCCAGTCCCAGACCGCCTGGACCGAGGGCAAGGCGCTCTTCATCCCGAACGGCTCCTGGGTGGAGAACGAGGCGGCGAAGACCATGCCGAAGGACTTCAACCTCGCGGTGAACGCGCCCAGCGGCATCGACAGCTCGGACAAGATGCCCTTCGGCACCATCTGGGCGTCGGGCGGCGAGCCCTTCATCGTCCCCGCGAAGGCCAAGAACACCGAGGGCGGCATGGAGCAGCTGCGCATCATGCTCGGCGAGGACTCCTCGAAGAACTTCACCTCCTCCGTCAAGTCGCTGACCGCCTTCAACGGCGGCACCGACGGCATCGAGCTGACGCCGGGTCTGAAGTCCGGTGTCGCGGCCCTGGAGAAGGCCGGCGACAACGTGGTCAACCCGCGTATCCAGGACTGGTACGTGGCGCTGCAGAAGGAGAAGATCGGCGTCGGCGGCCTCGGCGAGATGATGGCCGGCCGCCTCACCCCGGTCGAGGCCATCAAGAAGATCCAGGGTTACGCCGACGAGGCGGCCAAGGACGACAGCATCCAGCACTACAAGCACCAGTGAGCGAGGCCGGGGTCCCGGGCGGTGTCCGGGGCCCCGGCCGTCGTTGTGCGGCGTCGACGGCAGCCCCCGCGGGAAGATCGGGTCGGTAGGAATGCAACACGGTAAATACCGTTTCATCGTCGGGTTCTTGACGGCCCCCCTGGCCATTTACGGCCTGTTCGTCATCTGGCCCTTCATCCAGTCCATCTACTACTCGTTCACGGACTGGAGCGGTCTCAGCCCCGAGTTCAAAATGGTGGGCTTCAAGAACTACACGAGACTGTGGGACGACGAGGTCTTCTGGAAGTCGTTGCAGCACAGTGTGATGCTGGTGGTGCTGCTGCCGCTGGTGACGCTCACCCTCGCGCTGTTCTTCGCCTTCATGCTCAATGTCGGCGGACGGCGCCGGAAGAATGCAGCGATCGCCGGCGTCCGGGGTTCCGCCTTCTACAAGGTGGTCTATTTCTTTCCGCAGGTGCTGTCGATCGCGATCGTCGCGCTGCTGTTCCAGTTCGCCTACAACCCCAACAGCGGGGCGATCAACTCCTTCCTGAAGGCGATCGGTCTGGACAGTGTGCAGCCCGACTGGCTCGGCGACCCGGACCTCGCCCTGTGGTGCATCTTCGCGGTCCTGGTCTGGTGCACCGTCGGATTCTTCGTGGTGCTCTTCTCCGCGGGAATGGCCTCCATCCCCAAGGACTACTACGAGGCGGCGCTGCTGGACGGCGCGAACCGCATCACGACCTTCTTCAAGATCACCCTGCCGCTGCTCTGGGACACCGTGCAGTCCGGCTGGGCCTACGTGGGCATCCTGGCGCTCGGCGCCGAGTCCTTCGCGGTCGTGCAGATCATGACCGTGGGCCCCGGCGGCCCCGATTACTCGACGACCGTCCTGCCGCTGTACGTCTACCAGAAGGCGTTCCGCGACGGCCAGGCCGCCTACGCGACGACGATCGGTGTCGCCCTGCTCTTCGTGACGCTGCTGTTCGTGGCGGTCGTGATGAGGCTGGGCCGGCGCGAGCGGCTGGAGTACTGATGCGCACCGAGTTCACCGAGCCGCGAGGAGGCCACGCATGAAGACGACCGACACGCCTCCCGCCGACACCACGGGGGAGCGGCCACCCGTCGCCAAGACGGCGCCCGCACCCGCGCCGCGGGAGAAGGCCACCGGCAGGACGCTCAACGTCTTCTCGCACGGCTTCCTGATCCTGTGGGCGTTCATGGTCGCGATGCCGCTGCTCTGGGCGGTGATGACCTCCTTCAAGACGGACAAGGAGATCTTCAGCTCGCCCTGGTCGCTGCCCGACTCGCTGCACTTCGACAACTGGTCGCGCGCCTGGACCGAAGCGAACATGAGCGACTACTTCCTCAACACGATCATCGTGGTGGGGTTCTCGCTCCTGGGCACCATGCTGCTGGGCTCCATGGCGGCGTACGTCCTCGCGCGCTTCGAGTTCCCCGGGAACCGCTTCATCTACTTCCTCTTCATCGGAGGGATGAGCTTCCCGATCATCCTGGCGCTGGTCCCGCTGTTCTACGTGATGCAGAACCTCTCGCTGCTGAACACGCTGCCCGGGCTGATCCTGGTCTACATCGGCTACTCGCTGCCGTTCACCGTGTTCTTCATGACGTCGTTCTTCCGGACCCTGCCGACCTCGGTGGCGGAAGCGGCCTTCGTGGACGGCGCCTCGCACACCAGGACGTTCTTCCAGGTGATGCTGCCGATGGCCAAGCCCGGCCTGATCAGCATCACCATCTTCAACTTCCTGGGGCAGTGGAACCAGTACCTGCTGCCGACGGTGCTCAACACCGAGCCGGAGAACAAGGTGCTCACCCAGGGTCTCGTCCAGCTCGCCGTCAGCCAGGGGTACAAGGGCGACTGGTCCGGGCTGTTCGCGGGCCTCGTGATGGCGATGCTGCCGGTGCTGGCCGCGTACATCGTCTTCCAGCGCCAGGTCGTGCAGGGGCTGACCGCGGGGGCGCTCAAGTAACGGGCGGGTCATCGGTTCGGTTTTGCGAGGGTGGTCCCGGATTGGAGCCGGGGCCACCCTCGTGTCACGGGCGCCCGACCGCCCCTTCCTTGCTCAACCTCTTGACGGGAGGCGACCCCAACGGCTCAGCTTAGAGTTCACTAGTTGGACATAGACGGGGCCTCACCGAGGCGGCCCCGTACGCAGGAGGTCGTCGTGGAGACTCCGGGGTCGCAGTCGTCGCTGCACCGAGCCAATCTCGAACGGGTCGTACGCGCGGTGCGCCTGGCCGGGTCGCTCACGCAGGCGGAGATCGCGAGGACGACGGGCCTGTCCGCGGCCACGGTCTCCAACATCGTGCGGGAGCTGAAGGACGGCGGAACGGTCGAGGTCACACCCACCTCGGCGGGCGGCCGAAGGGCCCGCAGCGTCAGCCTGAGCGGCGACGCCGGCATCGTCATCGGCGTCGACTTCGGCCATACGCATCTGCGCGTCGCGGTCGGCAACCTCGCCCACCAGGTGCTGGCCGAGGAGTCCGAGCCGCTCGATGTGGACGCCTCCGCCGCCCAGGGCTTCGACCGGGCGGAACAGCTGGTCAACCGCCTGATCGCGGCCACGGGCGTGGACCGTTCGAAGGTCGCCGGGGTGGGTCTCGGCGTGCCCGGGCCGATCGACGTGGAGTCCGGGACGCTCGGCTCCACCGCGATCCTGCCGGGCTGGACCGGCACCAAGCCCGCGGAGGAGCTCCAGGGGCGTCTGGGCGTCCCCGTGCACGTCGACAACGACGCCAACCTCGGAGCCCTCGGGGAACTCGTCTGGGGGAGCGGCAGGGGCGTCCGTGACCTCGCGTACATCAAGGTGGCCAGCGGTGTCGGCGCCGGACTCGTGATCAACAGCAAGATCTACCGCGGCCCGGGTGGCACAGCGGGAGAAATCGGGCATATTACTCTTGATGAGTCCGGCCCCGTCTGCCGCTGCGGCAACCGGGGCTGCCTGGAGACCTTCGCGGCGGCGCGCTATGTGCTGCCGCTCCTCCAGTCCAGCCACGGCACGGATCTGACCATGGAAGGTGTCGTACGGCTGGCGCGGGACGGAGACCCTGGCTGCCGTCGGGTGATCGCCGACGTCGGCCGACATATCGGCAGTGGAGTGGCGAATCTGTGCAACCTGCTCAATCCGAGCCGGGTGGTGCTCGGCGGTGATCTCGCCGAGGCCGGAGAGCTCGTACTAGGACCCATAAGGGAGTCCGTCGGCCGCTATGCGATCCCCAGTGCGGCGCGTCAACTATCCGTTCTGCCAGGGGCACTTGGCGGTCGGGCGGAGGTCCTCGGGGCGCTCGCCCTCGCACTCGGCGAGATGGGCGATTCAACCCTTTTGGACGGATCGCTCACCGCTGTCACGCCTGCCTTCACTTAGAGAACGGATGGCAGCGTTGCCATTCCGTTAAGGATTTACTTCTTGACGTCGCACGTGCGGCCGAGTTGACTTCCAGCCACCTCGGCCGCAACGTCGCGGCCTCGTCAGGGAGGTTTCTGAAGTGAACACGCGTATGCGTCGCGCCGCCTTTGCCGTTGCCGCTGGTGCGATGGCCGTCTCGCTGGCTGCCTGTGGCAGCGCCGAGGAGTCCGGCGACAAGAGCGACTCCACGAAGTCCGCCGCCAAGGGCGACAACATCAAGGTCGGCCTCCTCCTTCCGGAGAACCAGACCGCTCGGTACGAGAAGTTCGACAAGCCCCTGATCGAGAAGAAGGTCAAGGAGCTCACGAACGACAAGGGCGAGGTCGTCTACGCCAACGCCAAGCAGGACGCCACCACGCAGTCCCAGCAGGTCGACACGATGATCACCAACAAGGTGGACGTGCTGATCGTGGACGCGGTGGACTCCAAGGCCATCGCCAACGGCGTGAAGAAGGCCAAGGACGCCGGCATCCCCGTCGTCGCGTACGACCGCCTCGCCGAGGGTCCGATCGACGCCTACACCTCCTTCGACAACGAAGAGGTCGGCCGCGTCCAGGGCAAGGCGCTCCTGGAGGCCCTGGGCGACAAGGCCAAGCCCTCCGCGAAGATCGTCATGATGAACGGCGCGGTCACCGACCCGAACGCCGCCCTCTTCAAGAAGGGCGCCCTCTCCCAGCTCGACGGCAAGGTGGACATCGCCAAGTCGTACGACACCAAGGAGTGGAAGCCGGAGAACGCCAACGCCAACATGGAAGGCGCCATCTCGGCGATCGGCAAGGACAAGATCGTCGGCGTCTACTCCGCCAACGACGGCATGGCCGGCGGTATCATCACCGCCCTCAAGGCCGCGGGCGTCTCCCCGCTGCCGCCCGTCACCGGCCAGGACGCCGAGCTCGCGGGTGTGCAGCGCATCGTCTCGGGCGACCAGTTCATGAGCGTCTACAAGTCCTACCCGCAGGAGGCGGACGTCGCCGCGCAGATGGCCGTCGCGCTCGCCAAGGGCGAGAAGCTCGACTCCATCGCCAAGGACTCGGTCGACAGCCCCACCACCAAGGGCGTCCCGTCGGTGCTCGTCCCGGTCGTCTCGCTGACCAAGGACAACATCAACGACACCGTGATCAAGGACGGCATCTACACGCTGGACGAGATCTGCACCGCCAAGTTCAAGTCCGCCTGTGACAAGGCCGGCCTGAAGTAGGCAGCGACAAGTCCCTTACCGCGTACGGGAATTCGTACCGCTGAATTCCCGTACGGGCTTGTGGTCCGCGACAATGCGGTCCATGAGGGACGGTCGTACCCGAAGCCCCTCCGGCGCCCCGCAACCACCAGCCCCGCAGCTAGGGCGGGGCGCCGGACGGAACACTTCCACCCCCCCAAACTCTTCTGCACAACCTCCCGCCGGGTCAGGCGGCGAAGGAGATGGTTAACGTGTCCGCTACGCCTGTTCTGGCGTTGCGCGGGGTCTCGAAGCGATTCGGTGCCGTTCAGGCGCTCACCGACGTAGAGCTTGAGGTCCACGCCGGTGAGGTGGTCGCCCTGGTCGGCGACAACGGCGCCGGAAAGTCCACGCTGGTGAAAACGATCGCCGGCGTGCACCCGATCGACGAGGGTGTCATCGAATGGGACGGCAAGGCCGTCCAGATCAACAAGCCGCACGACGCCCAGCACCTGGGTGTCGCGACGGTCTACCAGGACCTCGCGCTGTGCGACAACATCGACGTCGTCGGCAACCTCTACCTGGGCCGTGAGCTGAAGAAGCGCGGCATCCTGGACGAGGTCGAGATGGAGCGCCGCTCACGCGAACTGCTGCAGACGCTGTCGATCCGCATCCCCAGCGTGCGCATCCCGATCGCCTCGCTCTCCGGCGGTCAGCGCCAGACCGTGGCCATCGCCCGCTCCATGCTCGGCGAGCCCAAGCTGGTCATCCTCGACGAGCCCACCGCGGCCCTCGGTGTCGAGCAGACCGCCCAGGTCCTCGACCTGGTCGAGCGGCTGCGCGAGCGCGGCCACGCCGTCCTGCTCATCAGCCACAACATGGCCGATGTGAAGGCCGTCGCCGACAAGGTGGCCGTGCTCCGGCTCGGCCGCAACAACGGCGTCTTCGAGGTCAAGGCGACCTCGCAGGAAGAGATCATCTCCGCCATCACCGGTGCCACGGACAACGCCGTGACCCGCCGTGCGGCGCGCAGCAACGGGGAGGCTCAGAAGTGAGCATCGACAAGACCTCCGCCAGCACGGACGAGCACGCCGTCGCGAACCCCGAGGCCGCCGCCGACGCGGTGACCGTGGTCGACCCCCGGCTGCTCGTGCGCGAGCAGGGCCTGGCCGGCTACGTCGGCGAGTTCAAGCGCAAGATGAAGGGCGGTGACCTGGGCTCCGTCCCGGTCGTCATCGGCCTGATCGTCATCTGCATCATCTTCCAGAGCCTGAACTCGGCCTTCCTCTCCGCCGAGAACCTCAACAACATCGCCGTCGCGATGGTCGCCACCGGCATGATGTCGGTCGGCATCATCTTCGTGCTGCTCCTCGGCGAGATCGACCTGTCGGTCGGCTCGGTCAGCGGTGTGGCGGGTGCCATCACCGCCGTACTGAGCGTCACGCACGGCGTGAACGAGTGGCTGGCCGTCCTCATCGCCCTCGCGAGCGGTGCGGCCATCGGCGCGCTCCACGGCTTCTTCTTCGCCCGGATCGGCGCCCCCGCGTTCGCCGTCACCCTGGCGGGCCTGCTGTTCTGGCTCGGCTTCATGCTCCAGATCCTGGGCGAGAACGGCACCATCAACATCGACGGTGACGGTGTGGTCGGCAAGCTGACCACGTACTACTTCTCGGACGTCGCGGCCGCCTACGGCCTCGCGCTGGTCGCCGTGGTGCTCTTCTTCGTCACCAGCTTCCTGGACAGCCGCCGCCGCGAGGCCGCGGGCATCCCGTCCCGGCCGCTGGGCGACCTGATCCTGCGCACCGCGCTGCTCGCGATCGTGGCGTTCGCCGCCGCGATCATGTTCAACCAGTACAAGGGCCTGCCGCTCGCGCTGCTGCTCTTCATCCTGGTCCTGGTGCTGAGCGACTTCGTCCTGCGCCGCACCGGCTACGGCCGCAAGATCTTCGCGCTCGGCGGCAGCGTCGAGGCGTCCCGTCGTGCCGGTATCAACGTCACGGCGGTCCGCGTCTCGGTCTTCGCCCTGGCGGGCTTCTTCGCCGCCGTCGGTGGTCTGTTCTGGGCCTCGAAGATCGCCGCGGCCAACCAGAGCGCCGGCGCCGGTGACCTGCTGATGAACGTCATCGCGGCGGCCGTCATCGGTGGCACCAGCCTCTTCGGTGGACGCGGGCGCACGTGGAACGCGCTGCTCGGTGTCATGGTGATCACCTCGATCCAGTACGGCCTCGCCCTGGAGGGCATCGCCACGCCGGTTCAGTACATGATCACTGGTGGTGTGCTTCTGGCCACGGTTGTCATCGACTCGATCACGCGCAAGACGCAGAAGACCGCGGGTCGCGCATAACGGTTTTGCGGTTGCGCGGTTGAGCCGGGACCGCCCGTCGGTGGGTAGCCGCGGGTGCGTCGTGGCTGGTCGCGCAGTTCCCCGCGCCCCTTTGGGGCCTTGAGTGCCCGGTGCCTTCACAGGCGCCGGGCACTTTTGTGTCGTCTGGGGCGTTTGGTGGGGGAGTCGGTGGGCGAGATGATTTACGGCCGAACGCGTGATGTACGACGCACAGCCCGGGCGTCGGTGGGAAAGACGGAACATTAGACTCGACAGGCCCGGCAAAGCTCGAACGCTCTACTGCAAGGAGGCACGGGTGCCGCTGCTGACCCGCATCAAGGGACCGCGCGATCTGGACCGGCTCAGCCTGGAGCAGCTGGACCAGCTCGCGGACGAGATCAGGACCTTCCTGGTCGACGCGGTGTCCAAGACCGGCGGCCACCTCGGCCCCAACCTCGGCGTCGTCGAGCTGACCATCGCCCTGCACCGGGTTTTCGAGTCCCCCAAGGACCGGATCCTGTGGGACACCGGACACCAGTCCTACGTCCACAAGCTGCTCACGGGCCGCCAGGACTTCTCGAAGCTGAAGATGAAGGGCGGCCTGTCCGGCTACCCCTCGCAGGCCGAGTCCGAGCACGACGTCATCGAGAACAGCCACGCCTCCACGGTCCTCGGCTGGGCCGACGGTCTCGCCAAGGCCAACGAGGTGCTGCGCAAGGACGACCACCACGTCGTGGCCGTCATCGGCGACGGGGCGCTCACCGGCGGCATGGCCTGGGAGGCGCTGAACAACATCGCCGACGCCAAGGACCGCCCGCTCGTCATCGTCGTCAACGACAACGAGCGCTCGTACGCACCGACCATCGGCGGCCTCGCGAACCATCTGGCGACCCTGCGCACCACCGACGGCTACGAGCGCTTCCTGGCCCGCGGCAAGGACCTCCTGGAGCGCACCCCGGTCGTCGGCAGGCCCCTGTACGAGACCCTGCACGGCGCCAAGAAGGGCCTCAAGGACTTCATCGCCCCGCAGGGCATGTTCGAGGACCTCGGCCTCAAGTACGTCGGGCCCATCGACGGGCACGACATGGAGGCCCTGGAGTCCGCGCTCGCCCGCGCCAAGCGCTTCGGCGGCCCGGTCATCGTGCACTGCCTCACCGAGAAGGGCCGCGGCTACCAGCCCGCCCTGAGCGACGAGGCGGACCGCTTCCACGGCATCGGCCCCATCCACCCCGACACGGGCCTGCCCGTCAAGGCCTCGGGCGCCGACTGGACCTCCGTCTTCGGCGACGAGATGGTCGCGCTCGGCAAGGAGCGCGAGGACGTCGTCGCGATCACGGCGGCCATGCTCCAGCCGGTCGGCCTGAAGAAGTTCGCGGACGCCTTCCCGCACCGCATCTACGACGTCGGCATCGCCGAGCAGCACGGCGCCGTCTCTGCCGCGGGCCTCGCCACCGGCGGACTGCACCCCGTCTTCGCGGTCTACGCGACCTTCCTCAACCGCGCCTTCGACCAGGTCCTGATGGACGTGGCCCTGCACAAGTGCGGTGTCACCTTCGTGCTCGACCGGGCCGGCGTCACCGGCACCGACGGCGCCTCCCACAACGGCATGTGGGACATGTCGATCCTCCAGGTCGTCCCGGGCCTCAGGCTCGCCGCGCCCCGCGACGCCGACCAGGTCCGCGCCCAGCTGCGCGAGGCCGTCCAGGTCACGGACGCGCCGACCGTGGTCCGCTTCTCCAAGGGCGCGGTCGGCCCGGCCGTACCCGCGGTGGGCCGCGTCGGAGGCATGGACGTCCTGCGGGAGCCGGGCACCGACACCCCGGACGTGCTCCTCGTGTCCGTCGGCGCGCTCGCGCCCATGTGCCTGGAGATCGCCACTCTCCTCGACCAGCAGGGCATCACCACCACCGTCGTCGACCCCCGCTGGGTCAAGCCCGTCGACGAGGCCATGGCCCCGCTCGCCGACCGGCACCGCGTGGTCGTCACCGTCGAGGACAACTCCCGCGTCGGCGGCGTCGGCTCGTCGGTCGCCCAGGCCCTGCGCGACGCGGGCGTGGACGTACCGCTGCGCGACTTCGGCATCCCGCCGCGCTTCCTCGACCACGCCTCCCGCAAGGAGGTCATGGCCGAGATCGGACTGACCGCACCGGACATCGCCCGCCAGGTCACCGGACTGGTCTCCAAGCTCGACGGCCGGTACGACCAGGCGCACGCCACACCGGAGCCCGCCCGCGACTGAGACACGCCCGTCACTGAGACACGCCCGAGTGGGCCGGTTCCCGCACCCTTTACGGTGGTGGAACCGGCCCATTCGCGTTAAAACCCACGCGCCGGGGCATACGGACCACGCCCCCTCTCGATCATGTCGAGGACGACAAGCGTGGGAGGTACGCCCGTGAGCAGCACCCTCTTCAGGACGAAGAAGATCGAGCAGTCCATCCAGGACACCGAGGAACCGGAGCACGCGCTCAAGAAATCCCTGTCCGCCCTGGATCTGACCGTCTTCGGGGTCGGTGTCATCATCGGCACCGGCATCTTCGTCCTCACCGGCACGGTCGCCAAGAACAACGCCGGCCCCGCCGTCGCCCTGGCCTTCGTCGTGGCCGGGGTCGTCTGCGCGCTCGCCGCGCTCTGCTACGCCGAGTTCGCCTCCACGGTCCCGGTGGCCGGCTCCGCGTACACGTTCTCGTACGCCTCCCTCGGTGAACTGCCCGCCTGGATCATCGGCTGGGACCTCGTCCTTGAGTTCGCGCTCGGCACCGCGGTGGTCGCGGTCGGCTGGTCCGGCTACATCGCCTCGCTGCTGGACAACGCCGGCTGGCACCTGCCCGCGGCGCTCAGCGGCAGGGAGGGCGCCGACGGCTTCGGCTTCGACATCCTCGCCGCCGCCCTCGTCCTGGTGCTCACCGCCATCCTCGTGGTCGGTACGAAGCTCTCCGCGCGCGTCACCGCCGTCGTGGTCGCCGTCAAGGTCACCGTCGTCCTCGTCGTGATCATCGCCGGTGCGTTCTTCATCAAGGGCGACAACTACGACCCGTTCGTCCCGAAGGCGAAGCCCGTGGAGGCGGGCAGCGGCCTCGACTCCCCGCTCATCCAGCTCATGTTCGGCTGGGCGCCCTCGAACTTCGGCGTGATGGGCATCTTCACCGCCGCCTCCGTCGTCTTCTTCGCCTTCATCGGCTTCGACGTCGTCGCCACGGCCGCCGAGGAGACCAGGAACCCGCAGCGGGACATGCCCCGCGGCATCCTCGGCTCACTCCTCATCTGTACGACGCTGTACGTCGCGGTGTCGGTCGTCGTGACCGGCATGCAGCACTACACCGAGCTGTCCGTGGACGCGCCGCTCGCCGACGCCTTCAAGGCCACCGGCCACCCCTGGTACGCGGGCTTCATCAGCTTCGGCGCCGCCGTCGGCCTCACGACCGTCTGCATGATCCTGCTGCTCGGCCAGACCCGGGTCTTCTTCGCGATGAGCCGCGACGGACTGCTGCCGCGCTTCTTCTCGCACGTCCACCCGCGCTTCAGGACCCCGCACCGGCCGACCATCCTGCTCGGCGTGATCATCGCGATCGTCGCGGGCTTCACCAGCCTGAGCGAGCTGGCCGAACTGGTCAACATCGGCACGCTGTTCGCGTTCGTCGTGGTCGCGGTCGGCGTGATCATCCTGCGCCGCACCCGCCCGGACCTGCCCCGCGCCTTCCGCACCCCGCTGGTCCCGATCCTGCCGATCGTCTCCGTCGCCGCCTCGCTGTGGCTGATGCTGAACCTGCCCGCCGAGACCTGGCTGCGGTTCGGCATCTGGATGGCCCTCGGCTTCCTCGTGTACTTCGTCTACGGCCGCTCGCACAGCCGCCTCGGCCGCGACGAGAAGGCGGTCGAAGCGCCCTAGGGCCTGTCGGGGTCACGGGCGTACGGTCCTCGGGCCCGTGACCTCGGCGCCCAACTCCGTGACCCTGCGCCGCAGTTCCCGGTCCGCCGTGACCACCAGGCGCGCGCGGTCCGGGTGTTCGGCGACCAGCTCCACGATTCGGTCGTCCCCGCTGCCGGGCGCCGCCTCGACCCGCACTCCGGGCACGGACGTCACGCCGCGGGCACCGCCCTCGACCACGAGGACCAGCTCCAGGGGCCCCACGAGGCCCGGGAGCCCGTCGTCGGCGTACGGGACGAGCAGGTCCCGTACGCGCTCCGCGGCGCCCCGGCGGTCACGCCACCAGCCGTCGGGGACGGACCCCACCACATTGGCGGCGTCGACGATCACGAGTGGGGCAGCGTCCATAGGGCCAGGGTCGCACGGAGGGCGATCACACGACCCGATTAGAGTGGGGGAGTGTCAATGGCCCGCACACTCAACGGCACCTGGCTCATACGCGGCCGGGACGGCAGACTCAGCGCCTACGCTCCACTGGAGGAAGCGGTGTGGTGCTGGGCCGAGCAGCGTCCCGGCGGCCCCTGGACGGCACCCCGCACGGTCGGCGGCGACCAGCGCGTCAACCCGGTGCTCGCCGTGGGCCAGGGATCCGACTCCTACGCCCACCTGGTCTCCTGGCGTCCCACCGTCGCCGGTGAGGCGGGGCTCGTCCACTCGACGCACTTCAGGCCGCACCTCGCCGCCCTCGACTGGAACCCGCTCGGGCACCCCAACACCAAGGGCGCCCAGACCGGCGTACCGGCCGTCACCGTGGACGCCGAGGGCCGGGCGCACGTCTTCGTCCGCAACAAGGGCGGCGGGGTCAGCATGCGCGGCCAGAAGGAGCGCGGCGGCTGGGGCCCTTGGCGCGACCTCAAGGGCCGCGAGGTCACCGGCGAACTCGCCGCCGTCACCCGCGCGTCCGGACTCGTCGAGCTGTACGCGGCCACGCCCGCCGGCATCCTGCGCTGGACGCAGGCCGGGCCCGGCCACATCCCCGCGCTCGACGAGGAGCCCCTGAAGGTGGCCGTCCGGCCGGGCACCCTGCGGGCGCTGACGACCTCCGACGAGCACGTGACGCTGTTCTACACGGACGACAACGACACGGTGTGCGCGTGGCGGGCCGGGGCGGAGCCGGTCGAACTCCTCGGCTGCGCGGGGCCGGGGGCGGTGGCCGCGATCCGTTGCCGGCTCGACGACGTCGACTGCACGCTGCTCGCACAGCGGTCCGCCAGTGGGCGGGTCGCCTTCGCGGCGTATCCCACCGAGCAGGAGTCGGCGGGGGCGTGGTGGACGGACTCGGGTCCGCAGCTGCCCGCCGACGCGGTGGTGTCGCTCGCGGAGGACGAGGAGGGGCGGGTGGTCGCGGCGACGCTCGCGCCGTCCACGGGCGCGCTGCACCTCACCCACCAAAAACCGGAACAGGGCTTGGCCCTGGAGGCCTGGCAGGCCATTTGATCCGCCCCCGCCGCCCCTACCCTCCCCCAGTCTCGGCTTCGCTCGACCGGGGGGACCCCCATCGTCACTGACTCAGGGGCTCCGCCCCCGAAGCCCCGCTCCTCAAACGCCGGAGAGGCTGAGATTCCGCCGGACGGGCTGGAAATCC
>NZ_JBHWZP010000158.1:0-21547 GCF_042728395.1 Streptomyces sp. NPDC060205 | reverse complement strand
GTACAGCCACCAGCTGTACCGCCCCTTCGGCGTGTCTGCGTACTCTCAGCGGCACGCGCGTGCGCGAGAGCCGTGTGGACTCAGGACGCTTCGGCGTTGCCCATGATGCTCGCGAAGGTGGCCGGGTCCGCGTCGAAGCCGCGGACGGCGGGACGGAAGGTCCACTCTCCGGAGTCGTCACGTACGAACTCGGCGACCGTCGTGGCCGTGGACCCCAGGACGCCGCCGAAGTCGTCCTCGGAGAGGACGGTGTAGCCCTCGCGGATCCGCAGGGCCGGGTTGGAGACGCCGACGAACGTGCGCCGTCCGGTGCGCTGCTGTATGGCGACGCCGACCATCACGCGCGCGTAGCGCTTGTTGAGACGGCTCAGCTCCAGGGTCATCACCTCGTCCCAGCCGAAGCCCTTGCCGTCCTTGCTGTCCCGGTTGAGGTAGATGGTGCCGTCCGGGGAACGGCTGCCGAAGTGCACTACGTAGTCGGGGTTCTCCTGGGAGTCGGTCGCGAGATAGGTGGCGGCGACGATGTCGAGATCGATGGCCGGTTCGCCGGTGGGACTGGGATCCCACTTCACCGAGACCTCGACCTTGCTGATGCCCTTGTTGAGGCCGTTCACCGCACATCCCTCCTGGTGCCCCTGCGTCGGACGCCTCAACTGCCGCGCAGTTGAGGCGTGTTGTCCATCGTGCCACGCACACGGGGGCGCTCGCGCGGATGCAGTGCGCCCGACCGTGACCGGCGCCACGTTCTTGGGCCTTACGATGGCGCCGTGCTGGTCAAGTGGATTCGCTGCACCGTGGTGGACCGCCGCGGTTTCGAACGGGGACAGCGAAAATGGGCGGGACTTCTGGGGGAGCCGGGATTCCGGGGGCAGGGCGGGGGCTGGAGCCGGGGGAGGCCCGGAGTCGCCCACATCTTCGCCTTCTGGGAGAGCCGTGCCTTCTACGACTCCTTCATGGCGCGCTCCCATGACCGGCTGGCCGCGTCCCAGTCGGGCACCTTCAAGGACCAGTACGCCACGCTCTTCGACCACCGTTTCGACGTGAAGACCGGCTTCGAGCCACGCTTCACGGAGGCCGATCTCGTGCGGGTGGCGCACTGCCGCGTGCACGAGGAGCGCGCCGAGCACTTCGCGCTGATGCAGGAGAAGGTCTGGAATCCGGCGATGGCCGGCTCGCCAGGCATGGTGCGAGGGCTGTTCGGCGAGGCGCCCGGACACGAGTTCCTGGTCCTGTCGATGTGGCAGTCGGCCGCCGAGCACGGCAAGTACCGGGCCGAGCGGGTGGAGCGGCTCGCCCTGCGGGCCCAGATAGAGGCGGACGTTGTGGCACTCACGGGGGACATCGTCCAGCTGGAACCGACCTGGACCGTCTGACCGGGTCCTGACGGCGTCCCACGAGACCGCGATTTGTGTGACCTGTGACGTATGAAGCCCGTACGAGTGCTCGATCGGGCGTGACCCGATCTAGGGTTCCGGTATGGCACGTCCACGGCGCATCGTTCTTGTCCGGCACGGCGAGTCGGTGGGCAATGCCGATGACTCTGTCTACGAGCGTGAACCCGACCACGCTCTGGCACTCACCGAGAAGGGGTGGCGACAGGCGGAGGAGACGGGCAAGCGGCTCAGAGAGGTCTTCGGCCGCGAGCAGGTAAGCGTTTACGTCTCCCCGTACCGCCGCACGCACGAGACCTTCAGGTCCTTCCATCTCGACCCCGCCCAGGTCCGCGTCCGGGAGGAGCCCCGGCTGCGCGAGCAGGACTGGGGGAACTGGCAGGACCGCGACGACGTACGCCTCCAGAAGGCCTATCGCGACGCGTACGGGCACTTCTTCTACCGCTTCGCACAGGGCGAGTCCGGCGCCGATGTGTACGACCGGGTCGGCAACTTCCTGGAGAGCCTCTTCAGGAGCTTCGAGGCGCCCGACCATCCGCCCAACGTGCTCCTGGTGACCCACGGCCTGGCCATGCGGCTGTTCTGCATGCGCTGGTTCCACTGGACGGTCGCCGAGTTCGAGTCGCTGTCGAACCCCGGGAACGCGGAGATGCGGATGCTGGTCCTCGGGGAGGACGGCCGCTACACGATCGACCGTCCTTTCGAGCGCTGGCGTGATCCGGAGTCCTACGGGGCCACCGGTTAGCGGGGTCGTGGCGGCGTCAGGGTGGTGTTGGACCGGTCGTTCGCCGACGGGGGTTCGGGGCCGGAGTCCTGGTTCCGGCGTTCGGTTTCCGGAGTCCCGGTTCCGCGTTCCGGCGTCCGGGTTCGGGGTCCGGCGTCCGTCGTCGGACCTTCGTCATCCGGCACTTGTTGTCTGGCCGTGGATGTTGTTCATCCGCTTCTGTTGTCTTTTGTCCGCAATTCATGAGTAACGAACTAGAGTGGCAGGGCGATGACCGCTGACTCCTCTTCCGCCGGGCGCCTCGACCGTGCCCTGGCCAGCCTGCGCGGTCTCGCGGTCGGGGACGCGCTGGGCTCACAGTTCTTCGTGCCCGCGAACTATCCGCTGCTCCAGGACCGCGCACTGCCGCCCGGGCCCTGGAAATGGACCGACGACACGGAAATGGCCGCCTCCGTAGTGGCCACTTTGGCCGCCCGCCACCGCATCGACCAGGACGAACTGGCCCGCTCCTTCGCCGAGCGCCACGACGCCGACCGGGACTACGGCCCGGCGGTGGACCGGCTGCTGCGGCAGATCCGGGAAGGCGGCGACTGGCGCGAACTGTCCTCGGCCCTCTTCAAGGGGCAGGGCTCATGGGGCAACGGCGCGGCGATGCGGATCGCGCCGCTGGGCGCCTGGTACGCGGACGATCCGGAGCAGGCCACGCACCAGGCGGAGATCTCGGCGTATCCCACCCATCAGCACCGCGAAGCGGTGGTCGGCGCCATGGCCGTGGCGGCCGCCGCCGCGCTGGCCGCGGCACCCGGAGGCCCGCCCGGGCCCGACGCGCTGCTCGACGGCGTCATCGCTCTCGTGCCGCGCAGCGCCGTGGGCGCGGGTCTGCGGCGCGCCCGGGACATGCTCGACTACGGGGACACCACCACGGTGGCGGCCGTCCTCGGCTGCGGCCGACGCACTACCGCGCATGACACGGTGCCCTTCGCGCTCTGGTCGGCGGCGCGGGCCCTCGGTGACTACGAAGGGGCCTTCTGGGCCACCGCCCAGGTGGGCGGCGACATGGACACGACCTGCGCCATCGTCGGAGGGGTGGTGGCCGCCGGTACGGCCGGGGCGCCTCCCGCGGAGTGGCTGGAACGAACCGAGGCGCTCCCGGGCTGGCTGACACCGGAGGCCGCACTGTAGGGCGGGGTGCCGATATCGGCTCATGGGCCACGCGCGCGTGCCCTCTTTTCGTCCCACCCAAGTGCCGATCCCTGTCACAGCCCTGCCACAGAGAAGCCGTGACCGGCTGTCCCGGGACCCTCGCGGTTACCCTTTCCGCCACGCCGATCGTTGATCATCAAGAGTCGGCGCCGACGAGAAACCGGTTCCTGAGCCTCCCCCGCAGCCATGTGCGGCGTGCTGGCCGGACCGGTGGGGGAGGGGGTCCTGTGTCCGGCAAACCGTCCGAGGCCGAGCCGAGAGGGTCGGAAACCGAGGATCAGGCGGAGCCCGCCGAGTCGAAGTCCACGACAGGAGCACCAGACACGGTAGGCACGGCAGACGCAGCAGACGCAGCAGACGCAGCAGACGCGACGGATTCGGCGGATGCTGCGGCGGGGCCCGGTGGCGATGCCGAGGAGCCCGAGGACACCGTTCCGGCGAGTCCGGGCAAGGTGACGAGTTCGGGCTCCGGCTCGGGTCAGAAGGGCTTCGCCGTGGCGGACCTCGACGAGGACGGAGGCTGGGAAGGTCCCGCCGTCGACTCCTGGTTCGCGGACATCCAGGCGCAGACTCCCGCACCCGTCCGTACCGCGACTCTCTGGGCCGCCCTGGCCACCGGTCTGCTCAGCATGCTTCTGCTCGGAGAGGGCCTGGCGCTCAATCTCCTGCTGGTGGCGATACCGATCACCCTCGGTGTGTACTTCGCGGCCGGGAGAGCGGGCCGACGGCCACGTCCCTGGACGCTGGTGTGGGGCGGTGCCGGACTCGCCCTGCTGGTCGTTCCGGCGCTGCGCGACGCCGGCTGGCCGTCGTTCCTCGCCGTCGTCGCCGCTCTGGCGGTGGGCTCGCTCGCCCTGCACGGCGGTCGTACCTGGACAGGGATGCTGTTCGGCCCGATCGGCCTCTACACCTCACTGGTCACCGGTCCGGGCTGGGGCTGGCGCGGACTGCGCGAGCGCACCGGCGGGGCACGCGGCAACGTCGGCCCGGTCCTGCGCGCGATCGTGGTGGCCGCGGTCCTGCTGGTGGTCTTCGGTGCCCTCTTCGCCGGCGCGGACGCCGCTTTCGCCGACCTCCTGGCGGACCTCGTGCCCGACGCGTCGGTCTCCGGAGGCCCCTGGCACGCCGTTCTGTTCGTGATCGGCGTGGTCGGCGCTCTGGCGGCGGCGCACACGGCCGCGGCACCCGTTCAGTGGGACCGCGTCGCGGTGCCTCCTGGCCGCGCCCGTGGCCGCGTCGAGTGGGCACTGCCCCTGATCGTGCTGGTCGCGCTCTTCGCTGTGTTCAACGCCGTCCAACTGGTCGTCCTGCTCGGTGGATACGACGCCGTCCTGGACAAGACCGGCCAGACATACTCCGAGTACGCGCGTCAGGGCTTCTGGCAGTTGCTCCTGGTCACGTTGCTCACCCTGCTCGTGATCGTCCTGGCCCTGCGCTGGGCGCCCCGGGACGACTCGCGCGACCGGACACTGGTACGCGCCGTCCTCGGCAGCCTCTGTGCCCTCGCCCTCGTGGTCGTGGCCTCGGCGGTGCGGCGTATGGACATGTATGTGGAGGCGTACGGGCTGACCCGGCTGCGGATCTCCGTGGTGACCGTCGAACTCTGGCTCGGCCTCGTCATCGTGCTCATCATGGCGGCCGGTGTCCTCGGAGCCCGCTGGCTGCCGCGTGTGGTGCTGGCCGGCGCGGCCGCGACGGTGCTCGTCTTCGGACTCGTGTCGCCCGACGGGCTGATCGCCGAGCGCAATGTCCAGCGGTACGAGCGGACGGGCACGTTCGACCTCGACTACGCGCGCGGGCTGTCCGCCGATGCCGTGCCGGCGCTGGACAAACTTGATGAGCCGCTGCGGTCCTGTGCCCTGAAATCCATCGATGAGGACCTGGGGGACGACGTCGGCCCCTGGTACGCCACGAGCTGGGGCGAGGTGCGCGCCCGGAACATCCTTGACGAGCGGAAGCCGTCCTCCGAGGCGGACTGGCGCGTGTGCAGCCGCCTGGAACAGGATCTGGCGTACCGCTGAGGAGGGGCGTCGAGGGCGCGTACCGCTCGTGCACCGCTCTCGGTGTACTCCTGAAGTCGCCGCGCGCGCCTACCTGCGTAGGCGCGTCGCTTCGGGCGCGTCCGTGCGGTGTGCCGCCGGATCGATCGCGTGGGAACCAAGCAGGCCGGTCCGCCGTTTCCAGTACGGCGGTCCGGCCTGCTCATCGTGTCCGTGACGGTGGTGGATCAGCCCGCCGGGACCCCTGCTGTGCCCGACAGTGCCTCCAGGTCGCTCTTGCGGACCCGGATCACCAGCGTGGCGACGGCCAGAGCCAGCACGGCCATGGCGACGGCCGGAAGGAAGGCCGTGGAGATGCCCTGGGCGAGCACCTCGTGACTCCAGGGAGCGGGCAGCTGATGCGTGGTGGCGAACTCAGCCTTCTGCTCGGCCGAGGCGTTGGCCATGAAGTCCGTGACCTGCTTCTCCGCCTCCTCGCGGCTCGCCGTTCCGAAGACCGTGGTGAGGATGGACAGGCCCAGCGAACCGCCCACCTGTTGTGTGGCGTTGAGCAGTCCGGACGCGGCGCCCGCCTCGTGGGGGGCCACTCCGGAGACCGCGGTCAGGGTCAGCGTCACGAAGTTCAGCCCCATGCCGAAGCCGAACAGCAGCATCGGACCGAGCACGCCGCTGACGTAGGAACTCTCAGGATCGATGAATGTCAGCCAGCCGAGCCCGATCACCACGAGGGTCGAGCCGACCACCATGAACGGCTTCGGGCCCAGCACCGGCAGGAACCGCTGCGACAGACCCGCGCCGGTGCCGATCGCGACCGTGATGGGCAGGAAGGCCAGACCGGCCTCGATCGGCGTGTACTGCAGCACGTTCTGCACGAAGAGAACGATGAAGAAGAACATCCCGAACATGGCCGCGGCCAGGCTCAGCATGATCACGTACGTACCCGAGCGGTTGCGGTCGGCGAACATGCGCAGCGGTGTGATCGGTTCCCTGGCCCGGGACTCGACCAGCGCGAAGGCCACCAGGAGGACGACCGCGGTGCCGAAGGACGCGATGGTGAGACTGTCCCGCCAGCCCTCCTCCGCGGCCCGGATGAAGCCGTAGACGAGCGAGGCCATACCGAGCGTCGAGGTGAGCGCGCCCGCGATGTCGAAGCGCCCTGGATGCCGCTCGGACTCGCTGATGTAGAGCGGTGTGACCACGGCGATCAGTACACCGATGGGTACGTTGACGAAGAGCACCCAGCGCCAGTCGAGCCACTCGGTGAGCATGCCGCCGGCGAGCAGCCCGATCGCGCCGCCGCCGGCCGAGACCGCGGCGAACACCCCGAACGCCCTGTTGCGCTCGGGCCCTTCGGGGAACGTCGTCGTGATCAACGCCAGCGAGGTGGGGGAGGCGATCGCGCCGCCCACCCCTTGGAGGGCGCGGGCCGCCAGCAGTTGCCAGGGCTCCTGGGCGAGGCCGCCGAGCAGCGAGGCGACGGTGAACAGCAGGATGCCGGACATGAAGACCCGGCGCCGGCCGAGGATGTCACCGGCCCGGCCGCCGAGCAGCAGCAGACCGCCGAACGTGAGCGTGTAGGCGCTGACCACCCAGGTGAGATCGGTGGTGGAGAACTTGAGCGCGCCTTGAATGTGCGGGAGCGCGATGTTCACAATCGTCGCGTCGAGTACCACCATGAGTTGGCAGGCCGCGATGACGGTGAGCGCGATGCCGGGGTGCCCCTCCCGGCGGGCCGCTCCCGGCTTCTGATCTTTGATCAACGGAGAGGTTGTCACTATTGAGTCCCCCACGAGTGCGTTAGTGAACGCTCGCGTTCACTGTCGCGTCAAAAGGTAGTGAGTCCCCGACAGTGAACGCAAGCGTTCACTGAAGTCGCTGCCGATTGGTGTCACTTGACCGCTCACGGACCCCGGTCCGTATGGCACGTACGTGCGTCTGTGCGAACGTCCGCGCCCCCGCCCGCTCACATGGAGACAGGCTCATGGTTACTTCGAGTTGGACGGCCGCCCCCGCTCAGGCGGCCTCCCCGCGCAGACGCGGCGCCGTACTCGAACGCGCGATCCTCGACGCCGCGCTGGAGCAGCTCAGCACGGTCGGCTGGAACGGCCTCACGATGGAGGGTGTCGCGGCCGGCGCCCAGACGGGGAAGGCAGCGGTCTACCGCCGCTGGCCGTCGAAGGAGGATCTCGTCGCCGACGCGCTCCAGGCCGGGCTGCCGTCGCTCGTCGAGGTGCCCGACCTCGGAAGTGTCCGGGACGACCTGCTGGAACTGTGCCGGCGGGCGCGCGCGGCGATGTTCTCGCGCCCGGGATTCGCGCTGCGCTCGGTCATTCACGAATGCGACTCGTCCCAGGCCCAGCGTTTCCATGAAGTCATCCTGTCGGGGGTCGTGGAGCCGACGATCCGGCTGCTCGGGGAGGTCATCGACCGTGGTATCCGGCGGGGAGAGGTCCGGCCGGACGCGGCGAACTCCTATGTCCTCGACGCCATTCCGGCGATGATGATGTACCGCTCCAAGGTGTGCGCGAGCGAATGGAACGAGCGGGACATCGAGGAGATGATCGACCAGCTCATGGTTCCGCTGCTGCGACCGGAAGGTGTCTGACAAGGGTTCCGCGGGCGCCTCGGGCGGGCCGCGGGGGTGACGCCGGGCAGGCTTCGCGCCGCCTCCGGGCGGACCCCCGGCCGACCCGGTCGCGGGTGTGCGGGGCACTCGGGGGAACCGGGTGTCGTGCGTGGTTCCGGGCGGCGTAGGCTGAGCGTGTCATGCCGTACGAACCACCGACCCACACCGTCGAGCGCTCCCTGCGCGCCACGACCGGAGCCAAGGTCATTGCCGGTGTCGACGAGGTGGGGCGCGGCGCCTGGGCCGGTCCGGTCACCGTCTGCGCGGCGGTCACGGGCCTGCGTCGCCCGCCCGAAGGCCTCACCGACTCCAAGCTCCTCACCGTCAAGAGGCGCACAGCACTCGCCGAGATACTGGCGCAGTGGGTGACGTCGTACGCCCTGGGGCATGCTTCACCGGAGGAGATCGACCAGCTGGGGATGACGGCCGCGCAGCGGCTGGCCGCCTGCCGCGCCCTCGAAGCGCTGCCGGTGCGTCCCGACGCGGTCATCCTCGACGGGAAACACGACTATCTGGGTATCCCGTGGCGGGTCCGTACGGTGATCAAGGGCGACCAGTCCTGCGTCTCCGTGGCGGCGGCCTCGGTGATCGCGAAGGTCCAGCGCGACAAAATGATGGCCGAACTGGGTGTCGACCATGCAGACTTCGGTTTTGCGGCCAACGCCGGGTATCCGTCACCGGTTCACCGGGCCGCACTGGAGATGCGGGGCCCCACCCCGTACCACCGGCTGTCGTGGGCGTATCTTGATGCGCTGCCCCAGTGGCGGCACCTCAAGAAGGTCCGCAGTTGGGCGGATGAAAGCGTTCCGGAGATCGAAGGGCAACTCGGCTTCGACTTCTGACCGTTCCGTTCGCACTCATGTGCCACCCGCTTAAGCGAGTCGCACCGGCGTTTGATAAAAATCAGCTCATGCCTCTCATTCCCGAGGAGCCTCAGATTCACGAGAGTGCCCAGGGTCCCCGCGTCAGTCCGGCCACCGGCCGGACCGTGCCGACCCCCCGCCCCGTACCCGGCCCCCGTCCCGCGGCACCCCCGCGTCCAGGCCGTCCGGGTCCTGTCCGGCCGATGCCGCCTGTGCAACGCACGCCGCGCGACACGGCCGTGGCCAAGCCGGGGCCTGCCGCTCCGGCGGCCCCAGCCGCAGCCTCGACTCCTACGATCCAGCTGATCCCGGCCTCGGCCGAGGGCGCGCTGGACGCCGCCGAGGAAGCGGTCGACCTGCTCCTTGACTCGGGCAGGGCCCCCGGTGAGGTGCTGGTGATCACCACCGGCGAACCCCACCCGTGGGCCGCGCACGAGCTCTCCTTCGGCGAGGCCGCGTACTGGGCCCAGCACGACGCGGGAGACGACGTGTTCTACGCCGACGCCTCCGCCATCGGTCGTGCCGCGTCCCGGCCCGTGGTCGTTGTCGCCGTCAATGGCGGGCCCGACGCCACCGCTGCCACCGCGCTGCCGCTCGCCCTCGGGCGAGCCGGCACCCTGCTGATCGTCTGCGGGGACCCGCAGCAGATCAACTCGGTGCTGGGCGCGAAGGTCTGAGAACCCCCTCTTCCAGGGGGTTCTCACGGCTCGGATGCCACCGCGGTGGCATCTGCTCGGAGCATGCACAGAGGACGGTTCGACGTGTGCCGGTACGGGGGATGTGCCGGCGCGCTGTCGACGTCGTGATGCGGTGCAAGCGCTCGGCCCGAAGCGTGAACCGAGCGCGTAGGCGGCCGTGTCCGCCGTGGACTGTGTCTGCGGTGGGTCGTGTCGATGGTGAGGCCGCGTCCGCGGTGGGGCTGTGTGGGTCTGCGTGACGCCGAAGCTCGCCGCCGTTGTCGGCTTCGGCGTCAAGCCCGGCCGTAGGTCCGGCATCACGTCCGGCATCATGTCCGGCGTCGCGTCGGCCGTCGGGCCTCGCGTCCGGTGCAGGTACGGCTGTGTCCGTGCCGATGTGTCGATGTGCCGAAGTCGGCGTTCAGTCGTGCCCAAGTCTGTGCTTGTGCCCATGTCGGTGCTGAGCGCCGTCGTGGCGCCTCTGAGCGAGGCAGCAGCGGTGCGAGTGCTTGGCTGTGCTGTCGGCGCGCAGGTGCAGCCTGGCGCGGGCGGGGCTGAGCCGGGGCCCGTGCCGGCGGCCGAAGTCGGCCGTCGGCTCAGCGTGCGGCCGCGCGGCGCAGTACCTCAGAGGCCGACCCACCGGTGCGCGGCTGTATGGACTCGGCCGCGGCGAGCGACTCCAGGGACTCCGGCGGCGAGTCCGCGTTGGGCCGACGGCCTCCGCGCCCCTCGCCGAGCACCTGCCAGCCGTCACGTGTCAGCGTGATGTAGGCCCCGCAGCGCAGGCCGTGCAGCGTGCAGGCGTCCCGCAGCCCCCACATCCACGCGCCGTCCTCCTCCGTCCACCGCGCGTCGCCGTCACGGCAGTAGAGCAGCACGGCAGTACGCACCGGGGTACGGCGGCGCAGGTCGTGCGGGATGACCCGGCGCAGCTGCGCGAGCAGCGCGTTGCGGAACATCCAGCCGTCCGCCGGAGCCGGCCGCCGGATGAAGGAAGCGCTCGCGTTCAGCCGTTCATCGGGGTCGAGCACTGCCACGATCGCGGTCGTGGGTCCGGGCCGATGCCGGGAGTGGAGCCCGCTGACGACCTCCCGGGGATTGCGCAGAAGCGGAATCCCCGCAGCGGCCCATTCGGCGGGTTCGAGCACCCGGGTCAGTGGATTGGCGGAAGTGGCGGCCGTCGACATGGGTGCCGCCGAGGACGGAGCGAATCCGAAGGTCACGGTCCTCCCTTCGGCTACGCGCCCACACAGCGGGCGAGGTCGGACTGGGGGAGCGCGCCGCAGCACAGCCCGAACGGGCGGCCTCGGGAGGCCACGCGGGGCGCGAGGCCAATTCTTCCTGTCGAACTTGGTTGCGGCAACGAGCAATTGGGGCCACCGACCGTTATCTGGCGATCCGTTGCTTATATCCCTGCTCGGTATTTACCACCGCACCGCAGGAATCAACCTTGCACGGCGAGTACCAGCGGCAACACCCCCTGGGCGCCGGCCCGCCGCAGCATGCGCGCGGCCACCGCGAGCGTCCATCCGGTGTCGGTCGAGTCGTCCACGAGCAGGACGGGGCCATCGGCTTCGGCGAGCGCGGCGGCCAGACCGGGCGGCACCACGAGCGCGCCGTCGAGGGCCTTCAGCCGCTGCGCGCTGTTGCTTCTGGAGACCTGTGCGGCGTCGGCTCCCGGGGTGTACTCGATGGAGCCCAGCAGGGGCAGGCGGCCGACCTCGGCGATCCGCGCACCCAGCGACTGGACGAGGTGCGGCCGGCGCTGCGACGCCATCGTGACGACACCGACAGGGCGCGGTACGGCGCCGGAACCGCCCGAGGCCCAGCCGCCAGGTCCCTTCGCCCAGTCGGCCAGCACGCCGACGACTGCCTGGGCCACGTCGTCCGGGACCGGTCCGTCCGGGGCCTGGGGGGCGAGCATCGGCCGCAGCCGGTTGCCCCAGCCGATGTCCGAAAGCCTTCCCAGCGCCCGTCCGGTCGCGGCCTGTTCCCCGGCAGGGATGCGTCCCTTCAGGTCGACGCCCACGGCGGGCAACCCTGTGGGCCACATCTTCCGGGGATCCACCTCGATCCCCGCGCGGCCGAGCTCGCCGCGCGCCGAGTCCAGTGCGGACGAGGACACGGCGTCGGAGAACCGCGGCTTCGTGCAGGTGTCGCAGCGACCGCACGGGGCGGCTCCCTCGTCGTCCAGCTGCCGGCGCAGGAACTCCATCCGGCAGCCGGTCGTCGTCACGTAGTCGCGCATGGCCTGCTGCTCGGTCGCGCGCTGCTTGGCGACCCACGCGTAGCGCTCGGTGTCGTACGTCCACGGGGTGCCCGTGGAGATCCAGCCGCCCTTGACGCGCTTCACGGCGCCGTCCACGTCCAGGACCTTGAGCATCGTTTCGAGCCGTGACCTGCGCAGCTCCACCAGGGGTTCGAGCGCAGGGAGCGACAGCGGGCGGCCGGCCTGGCCGAGAACATCGAGGGTGCGCCTGACCTGCTCCTCCGGAGGGAAGGCGATCGACGCGAAGTACTGCCAGATCGCCTGGTCCTCCTTGCCGGGCAGGAGCAGCACCTCGGCATGCTCCACGCCACGGCCCGCGCGGCCCACCTGCTGGTAGTAGGCGATGGGTGAGGACGGCGAACCCAGGTGCACCACGAAGCCGAGGTCGGGTTTGTCGAAGCCCATGCCCAGCGCCGAGGTGGCGACAAGGGCCTTGACACGGTTGGCGAGCAGGTCCTCCTCGGCCTGCTGGCGGTCCGCGTTCTCCGTCTTCCCCGTGTACGAGGTCACGGTGTGCCCTGCCTGCCGGAGGTAGGCGGTGACCTCCTCGGCGGCGGCCACGGTGAGCGTGTAGATGATTCCTGAGCCGGGCAGCTCGACCAGGTGCTCGGCGAGCCAGGCCATCCGGTGGGCGGCGTCCGGCAGCTGCAGCACGTTCAGGCTCAGGCTCTCGCGGTCCAGGGGGCCGCGCAGGACGAGGGCGTCCGTGCTTCCGCCGGTGCCCAGTTGCTCGGCGACGTCGGCGGTCACGCGCGCGTTGGCCGTGGCAGTGGTCGCGAGGACCGGGACGCCTGAGGGAAGGTCGGCGAGCATGGTGCGCAGGCGGCGGTAGTCCGGCCGGAAGTCGTGGCCCCAGTCGGAGATGCAGTGCGCCTCGTCCACCACGAGAAGACCGGTCGCCGCCGCCAGCCTGGGCAGTACCTGGTCCCGGAAGTCGGGGTTGTTGAGCCGCTCGGGGCTGACCAGAAGGACGTCGACCTCACCTGCGGCCACCTCGTCCTGGATCGTGTCCCACTCCTCCGCATTGGACGAGTTGATGGTCCGCGCCCGGATGCCGGCGCGTGCGGCTGCCTCGACCTGGTTGCGCATGAGGGCGAGGAGGGGGGAGACGATCACCGTGGGACCGGCTCCTTGCTCCCGCAGCAGCGCGGTCGCGACGAAGTACACGGCGGACTTGCCCCAGCCGGTGCGCTGCACGACCAGGGCCCTGCGCTTGTCGGCCACGAGGGCCTCGATGGCGCGCCACTGGTCCTCGCGCAGCCGGGCGTCGCCCCCCGGCGCGCCGACGAGGCGGGCGAGGACGGTGTCGGCCGCTGTGCGCAGCTCTTCGTTGCTCATGGCCCCCATGCAACCCGATGGGTCGGACATCGCGCGAATGAGCCGGTCCGCTGTGGACAACTTCTGTCGTGGTCATGGTCGTGGTTATCCACAGGGCAAAGCGGAATTCCGGGTTTCGCGGGAGGGTCACGGCATGACGAACCACAGCGAACCGGCCGAGAACATCGGCGACGGCGACGCCGGCCGATGCGACGAGAGTGCCGACCGGATCAGCACGGACGAGCAGAGCGGGCAGAGCATGCAGAGCGGGGGGAGCAGGCAAGGCTCGCAGGAGGGGCGCGGTGGGCGGGGCGAGTGGGGTGGACCGGACGGGCCGGGCGTCGATCAAGCCGGAAGGCGAGAGGACCACGAGGGGAGGGCCTCTGCCGACTCGGCACACGGCGCGTCCGGCGGCGTACACGGCGCGGTGGACGGCGCACATGGCGCGACCGGCGGTCTGTGTCCGGACCACCAGGTCACGCTCCGCACTCCGGCCGAACTGGCCGATGCCCTGCCCTACCTGCTCGGTTACCGGCCCGAGGACAGCATCGTGCTCGTGGCCCTGCACGACAGGGACGGGCGTGGCCGCTTCGGCGGCCGGGCCCGACTCGGTATCCCGAGCAACGCGGACGACTGGCCGTCCGTGGCGCAGCAGCTGACGCACGGCCTGGTGAAGGGCAGCGAGCGGCGGGGTGCCCTGCCCGAGAGCATGGTCGCCTTCCTCTGCCAGGAACCCGGGGAAGGAGAGTCGGGCCGGGCGGCGATGGAGCGTCTGCGTCCGCTCGCCCAACTGCTGCGCAAGGCCTGTGGAGTGCTCGACGTCCCGGTGATCGAGGCACTGTGCATCTCGGACGGCCGCTTCTGGTCGTACTGCTGCCCCAGCGAACACTGCTGCCCGCCGGACGGTACGTCGATGGGCCTGCCGGGCACGTCCGTGCTGGCCGCGGCCGCCACCTACGCCGGGCTTCAGGTGCGGGGCACTCTGCGGCAGCTGCGGGCGAGGCTCACTCCGTGGGAGACCAAGGCGGCACTGGAGCAGGAGTCGGCCCTCGACGCGGTGAGCATGGCGCTGATTCCCCGGATTCTGGACGACGGGAGCCGCGCCGGTGTGGCGGCCAGGACCTTGGAGCTGGCCCACCAGGTCATGCGCCGGTTCGCCGACGCGACCTCGGCCGCCCCTGGGCCCGGCACACTGCCGGCGGATCTGCGGGACGACGAGCTACTGGGTCACGAGGAGGCGGCCACGTTGATCCTCGGCCTGCAGGACCGCACGACACGGGACCGGGCTGCGGAGTGGATGGAGGGGGACGAGGCCGGACCGGCCCTGCGTCTGTGGAGGGCCCTGGCGCGCCGCTGTGTCGGCTCGTACGGGGAGCACGCAGCGGCTCCTCTCACGCTCGCCGGGTGGGTCGCATGGTCCTCCGGCGACGAACTGGAGGCACGAGAAGCGCTGGCCATGGCGCTCGGGGCGGATTCCGGGTATCTCTTCGCGCGGCTGCTCCACCAGGCGTGCAACGAGGGTCTGGACCCGGAGTCGATCCGCCGCTGTCTGCGGGGGGAGCGTGCCGGTCGCGTCGACCGCGAGGTGCTTCCCTCGCCAGTCGTGCGTGGAAGGTCCCGGGACGCTGCGGAACTGCCCGGACATGGTCCTGCGGGGGCTGCCAAGGTTTCCGCCCGCCGCCGGCGCAGGTCGCGGGTCATGGAGGGCGCGGCCGACCGGCCCGGTTCCCGACCGGCCGGTACCGGTGGCACACGCCGTCCTCGGTCCACCTCTCCCGGCTCGGGGGTCCCCGCAGGGGATGACTCGGGCCGAGGCGGCGGCAGCACCGGCCGGGACGGCAGCCGCAGGTGAGGTCTACGCCGCAGGTCAGGTCTACGGGGCACGGGTGGAAGTTATGGCTGGTCGCGGTCGCGGTCGCGGTAGGGGTGGGGGGCTGGGTCTGGCTCGCGAGCAGGACCGGGGTCGGGGCTGGGACCAGGGCCTTGGCCATGGGATGGCGACGAAAGCGGCAGTGGGCACGGCCACGGCCACGGCGATGGCCATCGGACGGGTGGTGGCGTCGGGCACCTTCGGGCCGACGAGCCGCCTCCGGTCTCCGGTATGGAGACGGCCTGGGCGTCCGTGCCGGCGGATCGGCCTGTCGGGTCCGATCGGTGGGCTTCCGCGGACCAGGGCGTGACCCGGGACAGGCCGGTCCCGTTCACCTGAGTGGCGCAGCCCTCAGGCGTGCGGTGCCATCGCATCGGCCGCGCCCCGTCGGAGCCCCCGCACCTCGCCGAACCTTCATACACCGCCGAGCATCCACTCAGCGCACGGAGCACAGAAGAAGCCGCCCCATGCCCCTGCCCACCCCGTCCTCCAGGCCCTCCGTTCCGAACAACGACCCGTCGTCCTTCGGGAGGTCCGCACAGCCCTCCATAGGCCGCGGTGTTGCCCTGGCCCCGCACACGGCGCCGACTGTGCAGCGCGGCACCGTGACTCTGCCACCCGCCCACGCCGCACTGATCTGTGTCGCCCTGCCGGGACTCGTGATCTCCACGGATCAGGGGCAGCTGACGGGGCATGGGCTGGAGGGCTTCTACCGGGCGGGTCGACGCGTGCTCTCCCGATGCCGACTGCGGGTGGCGGGCCGGGAGCCGCTCGCGGTCCAGGCCCGGCTGGTCGCCCCCGACCAAGCGTGCTTCCTGGGCGTATTGAGCCTCTCCGCCGACGGCGGACCCGATCCGGACATCCTGGTCGAACGGATGCGTTACGCGGACGGTACGGAGCGGATCACCCTGCGCAGCGCGGCCAACCGGCCTCTGCGTCTTCCCGTCGAGGTGGCGCTCGGTACGGACCTGGCCGAGCTGGGTGCGGTCGCGGCGGGCAGAGTCGGCCCCGAACTGACGGCCAGTGTCCATGACTCAGGAATGCGGTGGTCGTGTGCCACCGGGGATTCCGTTGTCACCGCCGACCCGCCGCCTTCGGACGCGCTGGCCTCCGCCGGGCTGCTGCGCTGGGAGTTCGAACTGCCTCCCGGCGGCGTTCGAAGCGTGGAGCTGAAGGTGCGTCCGGCCGGGGCGGGGCCCGTCAGAGCCGTCGCACGCGGGGCCTCCAGCCCTCTCGCTCCTGCTCGGGCCACGAGTGACGATCCAAGGGCCGAGGCGCTGCTGCGCACGAGCATCGAGGATCTGCAGGCGCTTCTCCTGCGTGATCCCGCGCAGCCGTCCGACACTCATCTGGCGGCCGGGGCGCCCTGGCGCTGCGGCCTTGCACCGGCCGAGGCCCTCGCGGCAGCCCGCATGACTCTGCCGCTGGGTACGCGCCTCGCGGCGGGGACCCTGCGCACGCTCGCCCGCACTCAACTCGTCGGCGCCGGACCTCGATCAGGGCTGATTCCTGGCCCCCGCCGGCAGGTCGGCGCCCAGCTGCCACCGAGCTGCACAGGGCAGGAGGCGACGCTGCTGTTTCCCGTGGTACTCGCGGAGGCCCGCCGCTGGGGGCTCTCCGAGCCGGAGACGGAGGAGCTGCTGCCCGCGGCCGAACGGTGCCTCCAGTGGCTGCGGACAGCTGTCGGCGGCGGTACGTATCTGGCGGACCCGCACCCGGGTGGGCCATGGCGCTGTGAGACGCAGGCGCACGCTCACCGGGCCGCTCTGCTGGGCGCCGACCTCCTCGACGCATACGGCAGAGGGGGCGGTGTCGAGCTGCGGCAGTGGGCGGGGGAGATGAGGGCCGCGTTCCGGGAGGACTTCTGGATCGAGGACAGGGCGGGCGGCAGACCGGCTGCGGCCCGACTCCCGGATGGACGGCTCGTGCAGCACCTCGGCTCCGGCGGTGTCCACCTGCTCGACACCGGACTGCTCGGCGCCGGCGCACCGGCACCGGGTCTGCTCGACAAGGTGCAGACGGAACAGCTCGCGCGCCTGTTCGGCGGACCCGCCATGGATTCGGGCTGGGGGCTGCGCAGCCTGGGCGCGAAGGAGACGAGCTACAACCCGTTCGGGCATCGGAGCGGGTCCGTGCGCGTCCACGAGACGGCTCTCGCCGTGGCGGGGCTGGCCGCCGCGGGCTACGAGAAGGAGGCGAGCTCGCTGCTGCTGGGCGTGCTGGCGGCGGCCGAGACCTTCGGGCACCGGCTGCCGGAGATGTACGCAGGGGAGCAGCGTACGGAAGGCGGCTCCCCGGTTCCCCATCCGACGGCCTGCAGACCGGCGGCCACAGCCGCAGCGGCCGGTGTCCTCCTGCTCGCCACGCTCACCGGGATCCGTCCCGATGCCCCGGCTCGTACGGTGACGCTGCGTCCGGTGCGCTGTGCCCCGCTGGGCGAGATCGGGCTGACCGGCCTGCGCGTCGCGGGCGCCCCCTTCTCCGTACGTGTCAGCAGGCTGGGTCTGGCCTTGGTGGAGGAGGCGGCCGACGGGCTCCAACTGGGGGCGTGAGGGTCGGCCGGCCCCGGACCTGCGCTCATGGGAGCCGCGGTGTCCTGTCCGGGAGCATCGGATCAGCCATGTGAGCGACCGGTGAAGAGAGTGTTTATCGTCAGGCAGACGACTATGATCGCGGCATGCCCTACGACCCGTCAGCTTTCGCGCCGTTCGCCGTCACCGTCGACCTGGTCGTGCTGACCGTGCGTCGTCACGCCCTGTGCGCGCTGGCGATCCGCAGGGGCGAGCCGCCCTTCCAGGGGCGGTGGGCGCTGCCCGGCGGTTTCGTGCGTCCCGACGAGGACCTGTCGCAGGCCGCGGCGCGGGAGCTGATGGAGGAGACCGGGCTGTGCGCCCATGCCCCGGACGCTCCCGCACAGGTGAACGGAGCACATCTGGAGCAGCTCGCGACCTACGGCGACCCCAAGCGTGACCCGCGCATGAGGGTCGTCAGCGTCGCCCATCTCGCTCTCGCGCCCGACCTGCCCGCGCCCAGAGCCGGCGGAGACGCGAACAGCGCGCGTTGGGCCCCCGTCGAGGACCTGCTGCAGCAGGGCGGTTACGGACGTGACGGGGAACAGGCCGCGCCGCTCGCCTTCGACCACGCCCAGATCCTGTCGGACGGTGTGGAACGTGCCCGTTCCAAGATCGAGTACTCGTCGCTGGCGACAGCCTTCTGCCCGCCCGAGTTCACGGTCGGCGAGCTGCGCCGGGTGTACGAGGCGGTGTGGGGGGTGGCGCTCGACCCGCGCAACTTCCACCGCAAGGTGACCGGTACGCCGGGATTCCTCGTCCCCACCGGCGGCACGACCACCCGGCAGGGCGGCCGGCCCGCCCAGCTCTTCCGGGCGGGCGGCGCCACCCTGCTCAATCCGCCGATGCTCCGCCCTGAAGTCTGAGGCGGACCCGAGATCGGTGGGTCGTGAGGCCGACAGGCCAGGTAAGTGGCCTGACCGGTGCGGAGGCTGCTGTCGGGCGCGCCCAAGGTGACCGGAAAACGGTATATATCGCGCTATCTTGCTTTGGGTGATCCAGGCCATCGGACTGACCAGCAACGCCCGCAAGGAGCTTCCCCCCGCTGTCGACGACGTCTCCTTCGAGGCGCCCTCCGGTCGTGTCACGGCGCTCCTCGGAGCCCCCGGCGCAGGCAAGACGACCGCCCTGAGGCTCATGCTCGAACTGCAACAGGGCCGCGGAATCACCTACTTCAGAGGCCGCCCGCTGCACCGCATCGCCCATCCCTCGCGCGAGGTGGGCGTTCTCCTCGGTGACGTTCCCGGCCACCCGGCCCGCACGGTCCGAGGTCAACTCCGCATGCTGTGCGCGGCGGCCGGCGTACCCGCACGCCGCGCCGACGACGTTCTGGAGGTGGTGGGCCTCGTCAGCCTGCGTGACGAGCGTCTGGGCACTCTCTCGCGCGGTATGGACCGTCGGCTGGGCCTCGCCTGCGCTCTGCTGTCCGATCCGCACACCCTCGTGCTCGACGGCGCCACAGAAGGACTTGCCGCTCGCGAAAGCCGCTGGCTGCACGGGGTGCTGCGCGCCCACGCCGGTGCGGGTGGCACCGTGCTGTTCGCCACGGACGACCCCAGGGAGGCCGCGCAGGCCGCCGACCGGGTCGTCACGCTGGAGAAGGGCAAACTCGTCGCCGACCAGGAGGCCGCGGACTTCGCCCGCACCCGGCTCCGGCCCCGAGTCGCCGTCCGGAGCCCGCACGCCGCCCGGCTCGGTGCTCTGCTGATCAAGGAGGCACGCACCGCCCGGTGCTCCGTGGAGGTCGTGCGCGAGGACGGCAACCGCCTCTCCGTGTACGGCAGCACCTGTGCCGACATCGGCGAGTCCGCCTACCGCCACGGCATCCTCGTACACCAACTCGCTGACGAAGTCGGGGACATGGGGGCGACTCCCGCGCCGGAAGCAGGGGCGAGTTCTCGCGAGGGTGAGGCTGACGTCGAGGCGTCGGTGGGGCGCGCGGGAGTGCAAGGGGGGCGTGAACTGTCGCCCCTGCCGCCGCCCATCACCGTCCGCCAGGGCGCCGGCCCCCTGCGGCCGCTGCGCTATGAACTGCGGCGCGCGGCAGGGGTCGGCACGGGCCGGCTCACCGCAGCCGCCGTGCTCGTCGTCTCGGCGCTCACCGCCGTACTCCTGGCCAGGGCGGGACACACGCCGCAGTCGCGGCTGCTCGCCGCGTGGCCGCGGGACTTTCCCCTGCCGCCCGCGGCGCTCGGTGCGGGGCTGCTCGGGGCCTTCGCCTTCGGCGACGAGTTCCGGCACCCCGCCCTGGCCGCGGACCGCGGCACCGTCCCGCGCCGCCTGGGGCTGCTGGCCGCCAAACTCGCCGTCGCGGCGGCCACCGCGCTGACGCTCGCCCTCGGAGTGGTGGGTCTGAACGCCGAACTGCTCTATCTCTTGTACGGACGGGAGCTGACCGGAGTTCCGCCGGACTGGATCCCTCTGGGTGCCAGTTGGACCGGTCTGGTGATCGGCTGCGCCTGGGCGGGGGTTCTGGCGGCGGGGATCTTCCGGTCCACCACCGCCGGCCTCGCGGCGGTTCTCGCCGTGCCCATCCTGGTCGTACCGATCGTGCAGAAGGCTCTGGAAGGGCCGTCGGTCCGGACGGCTGCCGGGTTCTCGACCCGGCTGCGTGAGCTCGTACTGGTGCGGTGGCCGTTCGGGGGCGAGCACTATCTGGTCGCCGCGGCAGAGGTGATCGCTCAACCCGTCGCCGGCGCACTGATGTTGTCACTCACAGCTCTGCTCTGCGCATATCTGCTCACGACCCTGCGGAGCCGGGTCCGATGACGACCGCCCGTGCACGTGTGTTCCCCTCATGCGCACAACTCCACGCAGAACGCCCATTTCTTTCCGATAAGGCGTCAATTGCGACGGTGTGAGCGATCACCCTTTCGTGTGCTTTTCACCAAAGACCTCAAGGGAGTTGGAGACGACGCCGACAAAGGATCCGTGACTACCCTTGCGCACGCCATGATGACCGCCGCCCGTTCCGCAGACTCCGGCCTCACCGGTCCGGGCGAACTCGACCGCTACCCCTATGCGGAGGGCCCCGGCGCAGACCGCGTCAGCAGCTCCGTGTGGGATGCCACGGACCCGGACCTGGGTCGCATGGGCCGACGTGCCGCCGGAAGTCGCGGCCGCGGCCTGCATGGCCAACTGGTTCAGCAGCTGGGTCAGATGATCGTCTCCGGTGACCTGGGTGCCGACCGCCCGCTCGTCCCCGAGGAGATCGGCCAGCGATTCGAGGTCTCCCGCACCGTCGTCCGTGAGTCCCTGCGGGTTCTTGAGGCGAAGGGTCTGGTCAGCGCCCGCCCCAATGTCGGCACGCGTGTGCGTCCGGTCAGTGACTGGAACCTCCTGGACCCGGACATCATCGAGTGGCGCGCCTTCGGCCCGCAGCGTGACGACCAGCGTCGTGAGCTGAGCGAGCTGCGCTGGACGATCGAACCGCTGGCCGCCCGCCTCGCCGCCGGACACGGTCGGCCGGAGGTCCAGCAGCGGCTCACCGACATGGTCGAGATCATGGGGCACGCGATGGGGCAGGGCGACGCGCTCACCTTCTCGCGGGCCGACGCGGAGTTCCACTCGCTGCTCATCCAGGTCGCGGGCAACCGCATGCTGGAGCACCTCTCCGGGATCGTGTCGGCCGCGCTCCAGGTCTCCGGCGGCCCGATCGCGGGCTGCGACCGGCCGACCGAGGCCTCCCTCTCGCACCACGCCAGGATCGCCGACGCGCTCGCGGCGGGCGACGCCTCGGGTGCCGAGGCGGCCATGCGGCAGCTGCTCACCGTCCACCCCGAGGTGGAGCGCGTCGTGCCCGCGCCGCGCGAGCACTGATCGCGTACCGCGGGTGGCGCGGTCGGGAGCGTTCGTCCCGCGTGGCACCGATCGGCCGGCGAACCGTCTGCCGCCGGGCCCCGCCGGATTCCTGGAGGATCCGGCGGGTGCCGGGCGGGGCCGGGTCACCAGGTGAGGGCCCAGGGCTTTCCGGTGCTGGCGAAGTGGCCGACGTTGACGCACTCGGTGGCGCCGATCCGCATCCGGCGGGCCAGCGG
>NZ_JBHWZP010000157.1:0-21760 GCF_042728395.1 Streptomyces sp. NPDC060205 | reverse complement strand
CCTTAAGGGCAAAAGCTGGGGCGTAGCGCCGCTTTTGAGGGGCGCGGGGAACTGCGCGGATCACCCCCACCGGCCCGCAGCCGAACAGCGGGCCGGCTTGCCTCCGCCCCTCAGGGGCGCGGGGAACTGCGCGGCTCACCCCCACCGGCCCGCAGGGTCTCAATCCGTCGGCCACCCCCCACCCCTGAGGGGCGCGGGGAACTGCGCGGTCCGCCCCCGACGGTCCGCAGGGGGGAAACTCCCCGGCCACCCCCCGCTGTGGCTCCTGTGGGGGCGGGGCCTCGCGGGGCGCGCGGGTGGGCGGTGGGGGCCGCCGGACGGGCCCCTGACGTGCGCGGACGCGGCGGGCGGCGGGTCACCGCCAGACCCCGCGCATCGGCGGGAACCACCGCTGCGGACCCCCCGCCCCGCCGGTAGCGTGCTGCCCCCGTCCCGTACGCACGCATCCGTACGAAGGAAACGACCGATGGCCGATACCGGGCAGTACGATCAGCGGTACGAACACTACGAAGGCGGAAGCCCCGAAGCGGAACGGCTGGTTTTCGATCGGCTGGCCCGGGAGCTGATGGACGTACAGGTCAAGAACCGCCGGGCCGCCGGCGGCGGCACCGCCCGCGCCATCCACGCCAAGGCCCCACTCGGCGTGGAGAACGCCCGGCTCCGCTTCCACGACGACCTCCCCGCCGCCCTCCGCGTCGGCTTCGCGCGCCCGGGCGCCGACTACCCGGTGACCCTGCGGCTGTCGAACGCGAGCGGCATCCGCCAGGGCGACGGCACCCCCGACCTGCGCGGCGCGGCCCTGCGCGTGAGGGTGTCGGACGAGGAGAGCCACGATCTGCTCGCCACGAGCTACCCCGTGTCGCACGCCCGCGACGCCCGCGAGTTCGTGGCCTTCGCCAAAGCGATGGCGGGCGCCCGCAACCCGCTCCAGAAGGCGTTCGGGCTACTGGTGAAGCTTCCGCTCGCGGTCGGCTTCGAGACCGCCACCCGTATGCGGCGCAATGTGCAGGCGGCCACCCGACAGGCCGTCACCTCCCTTGCCACGCAGACCTATTGGAGCCGCGGGGCGATGCTCTGGGGCGAGGCGGGACCCGTGCGCTACCTGCTGCGCCCGTCCGCCGGAACCCCGCCCGCTCCCCCGCCCGACCGCCGCGACCCCGACTTCCTGCACCACGAGCTGGCCCGCAGGCTCGCCTCGGCCGACGTCTCCTTCGAGCTGTGCGTGCAGCGGTACGTGGACGAGTTGCGCACTCCGGTCGAGGACACCTCGGTGGAGTGGAAGGACGCCGTCTCGCCGCCGATCGCGGTGGCCCGGCTCACCGTACCGGCCCAGGACCTGGACGACGCCGAGGCGCGGGCGGCGGCCCGGCGGGTGGAGGACCTGGTCTTCAACCCCTGGTACACCACCGACGAGTTCCGCCCGCTCGGCAATCTCAACCGGGCCCGCAAGGCCGCGTACCGGGCGAGCGGCGCGCACCGGCTCGGGCTGCGCTTCGTCACCGAGGAGCCGCTGCGCAACCGGATCCTCGGCCGGCCCGTCGGCGCCGTCCTGACCCGGCTGAACCGGTATGTGCCCTGGCACCGGCTGCCGTTGCAGCTGAGCCTGCTGAACCTGGTGTTCCTGCGCAAGGTGCTGCGCCGGTTCAACCTCATCGACTCCGAGGTGCGCGAGGCCCCGCCCAGGGCGCAGCCCGTACCGCGGCCGATCGAGGAGCGGCTGCGCACCGAGCGCTCGTACGACGGGTCGTACAACGACCTGTCCGAGCCGCGGATGGGCGCGGTGGGCGCGGCCTTCGGGCGGAATCTGAAACCCGACTACCGGCCCGACCAGTTCGACACGCCCAACCCGGTGACGGTCAGCCGTCAGCTCCTGCGGCGGGACAGCTTCCTGCCCGCGACCTCGCTGAACGTGCTGGCGGCGGCCTGGATCCAGTTCCAGGTGCACGACTGGGTCAACCACCGCAGGTACCCGGCCGGCGGCCCGTCCGTGGAGGTCCCGCTGCCGCCCGGCAGCGACCCGTGGCACAACACGCCGGGCGGCTCGGCGGAGAACGTGATGCGGTTCACCGACAACGAGGGCCTGGCCCAGTCGGGGAACCGCCCGCCGATCCTGTTCGGGAACATGGCCTCGCACTGGTGGGACGGCTCCGAGGTGTACGGCGGCGACGAGGAGACCGCCCGCTTCCTGCGCGAGCCCGACGGCGGCGCCAAACTCCGCCTGGAGGACGGCCACTTGCCGGGCGCGCAGAACGGCATTCCGCTCACCGGGTTCAACGAGAGCTGGTGGATGGGACTCAGCGCGATGCACACCCTGTTCGCGCGGGAGCACAACGCGGTCTGTGACGCGCTGCGCGCCGAGTATCCGTCGATGAACGAGGAGCGGGTCTACCACACGGCCCGGCTGGTGGTCTCGGCGCTCATCGCGAAGATACACACGGTGGAGTGGACCCCGGCGATCCTCGCGACCAAGGCGATCGACATCGGTCTGAAGACCAACTGGCAGGGCCCGCCGAAGAACTGGCTGAACCAGCTGGGGCTGTGGCTGCTGGAGGCGCACTCCCTCAAGGGCATCCCCCAAACGATGCCGGACCACCACGGGACGCCGTACTCGCTGACCGAGGACTTCACCACGGTGTACCGCATGCATCCGCTGGTCCCCGACGACTTCGAGCTGCGCGAGCACCACTTCGGGCACCGGCTGGAGACGGTCGGGTTCATGGACATCCAGGGCGGCGCGGCCGAGTCGCAGATCCGCAAGACGGGACTTGCGAACGCGCTGTACTCGTTCGGGATCGCCCATCCCGGCGCGATCACCCTGCACAACTACCCTCAGGCGCTGCAGCGGTTGGAGCGGGACGGCGAGATCATCGACCTGTCGGTGGTGGACCTCGTGCGGACCCGGCGCCGTGGTGTGCCGCGTTACAACGACTTCCGTGAGGGTCTGCACAAGCAGCGCATCCGCTCCTTCGAGGAGCTGACGCAGAGCGCCGAGTCGCTGGCGCGGCTCAAGGACGTGTACCGCTCGGTCGACGAGATCGACACGGTGGTGGGCCTGTTCGCCGAGAACCCGCCGACGGGCTTCGGCTTCAGCGACACGGCCTTCCGCATCTTCATCCTGATGGCGACCCGGCGTCTGCAGAGCGACCGCTTCCTGACCGTCGACTACCGGCCGGAGATCTACACCCCGCTCGGTATCGACTGGGTCGAGAAGGGCGGCATGGACTCCGTCATCCTGCGGCACTGCCCGGAGCTGGCCGCGCTGCTGCCGCGCGACGCGAGCGCCTTCGCGCCTTGGCGGGCGGTCCGCCCGACGGACAACGGCAACGACAACACCGACAACAGCGGAGGCAACGGTGAGCCGGGCTGAGCTGCGCTCCGGACACCCGGGGCTGGACGATCTGCTGGCGCGGCCTCTCCTGGAGACCCTGTGGCGCCGCCGCACCCACCGGGTCAGCCGGGGTGCGTCGGTGCCGGCCGGGTCCATGAGCCACCGTTCCTCCCACGCTCCGCAGCCCCTGTCGGAGCTGGAGGAGGCGGTGCTGATCGCGCTGACCGGCGCCAGCGGGCTGACCATGCCGGACCGGCCCTTCGACGATCCGCGGAACGGCAAGCCCATCATGGCCAAGCCCAATCTCACGATGGCGGGCCGGACCGCGGGCAGCCCGGACAACGCGCAGGGCACCCACTTCTTCATGATCAACGACTCGGGCACGTACTACCTGCGCAAATTGGAGCCCGCCCCGCACGAGCCCTTCGACGCCGCCACGCTGGTCGCGAGGGCCCACCGGGCCAAGGTGCGGATCCTGGACCACCGCCTCGACGTCGCCGAGGGGATGCGCGACTTCCCCGCGTACCTCGACTCGAACCGGTTCCTGTCCAACCTGCCCGGCACGACGCTGTTCCTGCCGGTGGTCGACCTGTCCCACCAGTACGTCAACGCCCTGATGTACCTGCTCACCCAGCCGGACGGGGCCCGCCCGACCTTCGTCGACGACCGCAACCTCTACCGCCCCGCGGGGGTACGCAAGTGGGTGCGCAACGGCTTCCTGAACGGCGACCTGAAGCTGCCGCTGGGCGCGCTCGGCCCGATGCGCACCCAGATCGAGGCGGACCTGCTCCTGCAGAACCTGATGCTGACCGCCGAGGCGATGGGCCTGGGTGCCTGGATCCACGCCTCGATCAACCCGCAGATCGCCCTGGGCGACCCGAAGTTCTCGAAGGCGTACGGCAGGATGCTCGGTTTCACCTTCGTCACCCCGCGCTGGCGGCTCGCCGACGTGTGGCGCTGGCACGTACCGCTGCCCAGGTACGCGAACCTGCGCTCGCACCCGGTGGGTCTCACCTCCCCGGAGGGCGAGCCCCTGATCGAGGCCGCCTGCCCGCCCGCGCACCCGTCGATGTCGGCGGCCGTGGACGCGATCATCGAGGCCAAGTTCGGGCCCGGCGGCACGTACACGGACAAGGAGGTCTTCACCCGGATCTACAAGGAGGACTACGGGCAGCGCTATCTCGCCGAGGCCAGTGAGTACGAGTCACGGGTGATCGACTGCGCCCGTGACGTGTGCGAGTACATCATCGGCACGCACCGGCGGTTCCCCGCGCACACGGACGCCATCCATGTCCCGGGTGTGTGGCTGCAGGCGCACCACGTCGAGGAGGAGTACTACGACCGCTTCTTCGTGAACGGGCTGACGCCGGCGCACCGCGAGCACGACGGCGTCTGGGACGGCTGAGCCCACGTCGGCCGCAGGGCCGGGAACGGGAACGGGTACGAGGTCAGGCCAGCGGTGGTACGACGCAGTCGACGAGACAGGGACCGGGCTCCTCCAGCGCCCGGTCCAGCAGGACGGTGAACTGCTCGGCGGTGACGGCCCGTTCGGCGGGTACGCCCATGCCGCGGGCCAGGGACACGAAGTCCAGGTCGGGACGGGACAGGTCGAGGAGATCGCCGGCCGCTGGGCCCGCGTCGGCCGCGCCGACGGACCGCAGTTCCAGGTTGAGGACCGAGTACGCGCGGTTGTCGAAGAGCACGACGGTGACGTCGAGCTGCTCGCGGGCCATGGTCCACAGCGCCTGAAGGGTGTACATGGCGCTGCCGTCCGACTCCAGGGCGAGCACGGGCCGGCCGGGCGCGGCGAGCGCGGCGCCGACGGCCGCGGGCAGCCCCTGCCCGATGGCTCCGCCGGTGAGGGTGAGCCAGTCGTGGGGCGGGACGCCCGCCGTCGCGGCGGGCAGCCAGATCCCCGAGGTGTTCGCCTCGTCGACGACGATCGCGTGTTCCGGCAGCAGCGCGCCGATCGCCGCGGCGGCGCTCTCACCGGTCAGGGCCCCGGTGGGCCGCTCGGGCCGCACGGGCGCCTGCGGTACGGGGGTCACGTCGCTCTTCACCAGCTCCGCGAGCGCCTCAAGGGCGGCCGTCACGTCCTCGGTCCCGGTAGCCGCCGACAGGACCCGGCAGCCGTCGGGGACGATCCGCCCGCTCTGCCCCGGGTACGCGAAGAACGGCACCGGCTCGGCCGCTCCGGCGAGCAACAGCAAGCGTGTGCCGGCCAGTTGGGCGGCGGCGTCCGCCTCCCGGTAGGCGAGGCGTCCGACCGCGGGCAGCCCCGCGCCGCGTTCCAGGCGGGCCGGGAAGGTCTCGCACAGCAGCCGGGCGCCGGTCGCGGCGGCGATCCGGGCGGCGGCGCGCAGACCACGCCCGTGCGTGGCCGCGCCGCCGAGGAGCAGCGCGGCGGGTTCGCTGGCGCGCAGCGCCCCGGCCGCCTCCTCGACGGCCACCGCGGACACCGCTCCGGGGCGCGGCCCGGTCCGGACCGGCGGCCGGCCGGACTTGCCGGCCTCCGACCAGGACACGTCGGCGGGCACCAGCAGGGTCGCCACCGAGCCGGGCGGCCCGTACGCGGCGGCGACGGCCTCGGCCGCGTCGCTCGCGAGGTCGGTGGCGCGATACGTGCGCCGGGTCCAGCCGGAGACGGTGCGCGCGAGGGACCCGATGTCGGACTCCAGGGGCGCGTCGAGCCGTTTGTGGTGCAGGGCGTGGTCGCCGACGACGTTCACGACGGGGGTGCCGGCGCGGCGGGCGTTGTGCAGGTTGGCCAGGCCGTTGGCGAGTCCCGGGCCCAGGTGCAGGAGCGTCGAGGCGGGTGTGCCCGCCATGCGCCCGTAGCCGTCGGCCGCGCCCGTGGCCACGCCTTCGAAGAGGCAGAGCACTGCGCGCAGGCCCGGTACGTCGTCCAGGGCGGCCACGAAGTGCATCTCGGAGGTGCCGGGGTTGGCGAAGCACACGTCGACGCCCGCGTCCACGAGGCCTTCCACGAGGGTCTGCGCTCCGTTCGGCATGACGCCGCCTCCGCTGCTCGTGCCTGTCAGGGGGTGCGCCTGACAGTCTCACCAGCTTCGGAACGGGGCGTCAGCCAAAATTCCGGACATCCGGACCGCCGGAGAGCCACGCGGCGGACCGCCGAGGCTCAGCGCACGGGCCTGCGTACGTGCTGCGCCGCCAGCCGCACCGGGGCGTTCTGGGCGCCGTAACCGCGGTAGCCCGTGTCGCGCTGGACCAGTTCGAAGAAGACCCGGCCGATCGTCTCCGTGTAGCAGTGGCGGAAGGCGCCGTCCGCGTCCCGGTCATAGAGGATGCCGAGTTCGCGGAAGGTGTCCAGCTCGCCGTCGGCGAACTCGTACCTGGCCGCGAGGTCGTCGTAGTAGTTCGCGGGGATCGTCAGCAGCCGGCCGCCCGCGGCCCGGAAGCGGCGGGCCGCCGTCACGAGGTCGTCGGTGGCGAGCGCGATGTGCTGGGCGCGGTCGCCGTCGTCGGCACTGGGAGCCGGTCCGACACCGAGGGCGATACGGACGCTGCCGTCGGCGTTGGTGACGGCCCGGCTGCGCAGCAGCCCGTACGGATCGGCGACGTCCACGCTCTCCCGGGCGCCGAGCCCCAGGACACTGCGATGGAAGAGCGCGGCCTCGTCGAACTGGTGCCAGGGCTGGGTGAGGGCGAGGTGATCGATGCGGTGGATGCCGCCGGGGGCCACGCGTGCCGAGGGTTCGACCGGCACTCCAGGCACTCCAGGCACTCCGGGCGCTGCGGTCTCTGCGGTTTCCGTGGCTTCCGTGGCTTCCGTGGCTTCCGCCGGGACGAAGTCGGTTGTCCAGTCGGGCAGTCCGGGGCGGCCGGTGGCGCAGAAGAAGAGTTCCGTGCCGTCGGGTGCGGCGACCGCGTCCAGGGGCACGTCCTCCGGGGTGCGGCGGCGCGGGAGTACGGGCGCGAGCAGTGCTTCGGCGCGCTTGGCCGCGCCCGCCGGGTCCGGTGATTCCAGCCCGACGGCGGCGAGTTGCGTACCGTCGCGGCGGGCGCCCGGACCGGTGTTGAGCAGCACGCGGGCCTCGCCCTGCTGCCAGAGGTCGACCGGTTTGCCGCGGTGCCGGGCGGTCCGGGTGAAGCCGAGTGCTTCGAGGAGTTCCGAGACCGGTTCGACGTCGGGGCTGACCAGTTCGGCGAAGGCGATCCCGGTCGGTACCACGGGTGCGGGCGGCGCGGTGAGGCCGACGCTCTCCTGCAGCACGAGGAGCGAGCGCTGCGCGTCGACGGCGGTCGGCCCGGCCTCGGCCTGCCGGAAGACGTCGTTGAAGACTTCGAGGGAGAGCGGCCCCTGATAACCGGCCTTGATCACCTGCCGGAGGAGCCCGGCGACGTCGAAGCCGCCCTGGCCGGGGAAGCAGCGGTAGTGACGGCTCCACTGCAGGACGTCCATCGCCATCAGAGGCGCGTCGGCCAGTTGCAGGAAGAAGATCTTCTCGCCGGGAATCTCCGCGATCCCTTCGAGACCCTCGGGATCGGAGGTGCGGGCGAGGATGTGGAAACTGTCCAGGCAGGTGCCGAGCGCCGGGTGGTCGGCGGCTTCGACGATCCGCCAGGCGTGGTCGTACGTGCTGACGTGCCGGCCCCAGGCCAGCGCCTCGTAGGCGACACGGATCCCGAAGCCGTCGGCCAGCTCGGCGAGCCTGCGCAGATGGAAGGCGGCGAGCGCGTCGTCGTCGACGGCGAGCGGCGAGACGCTGGAGCACACCAGAACGGTGTCCGCGCCGAGCCGCTCCATGAGCCGGAACTTGTGCTCGGCCCGGCGCAGGTTGCGCCGGAACTCCTCCGGCGGCACGGCCTCGATGTCACGCATCGGCTGGTAGAGGTCGATGCTGAGCCCGAGATCGGCACATCGCGCACGGATCTCCTCCGGCGCGAGAGGGCTGGCCAACAGGTCGTTCTCGAACACCTCGACCCCGTCGAACCCGCCCCGGGCGGCGGCGGTGAGCTTCTCGGTGAGGGTTCCACTCAGACACACGGTTGCGATGGACGTACGCACGTCGATCCTTTCCACTCGCACTTCACGACACGGAGGGGCTGAGCCCCGGGCCCCGTAAGGGGCGCGGGGAACTGCGCGCTCAGCCCCCACGGACCCGCAGCGGGCATACGGTGTGCCGGGGCAGGACCCGTCGCGTTTCGTCTGCGGACGCGTGGGGGCGGGCCGCGCAGTTCCCCGCGCCCCTTAGGGGGCTCTGAGGGCACCGGAGTCGGCCAGTTCGGAGATGTCCGCCAACATCCGCGAAGCGTCCGCCTCCCGTCCCGTGAACAGCCGAAACGCGTCCGCGGCCTGGAAGACAGCCATTCCCCCGCCGTCGAGCACCGCGCACCCCATGTCCCGCGCGACACGCAGCAACTCCGTCTCCAGCGGGCGGTACACCACCTCGGCCACCCACAGCCCGGGATGCAGCAACTCGGCAGCGAACGGCAGTCCAGGATGCGCGGCCATCCCCATGGGCGTGGCGTGCACGACGCCGTCGGCGCCGGCGAGCAGCGCGGGCAGCCGCTCCGGACCACCGGCGTCCGCCCGCCCCGCCCCGAACTGCCGGTTCAGCTCAGCGGCAAGCGAACCCGCGCGGTCCGGCAGCGCGTCCACCACGGTGACGGACCCCGCCCCGAGCGTCAGCAGGGCGTGCGCGACGGCGGCCCCCGCTCCCCCCGCGCCCAGTTGGACCACCCGCTCCAGCCGGGCGTCGGGCAGCCCTCGTGCGAAACTCGCGGCGAACCCGGTGACATCCGTGTTGTGCCCGATCGTGCGCCCGCCGTCGAAGACGACGGTGTTCACCGCGCCGAGCGCCTCGGCCTGCGGGGAGAGCGCGTCCAGGTGCTCGATGACGAGTTGCTTGCAGGGATGCGTGATGTTCAGCCCGTCGAAACCGAGGTCGCGGGCGGCACGCACCAGGTCGCCCACCGCCTCCGGCGCGACGCCGAGCGCGTCGATGTCGATGAGCCGGTACAGATAGCGCAGGCCCTGCCGGTCGGCCTCCCGCTCGTGCAGGGCCGGGCTGAGCGAGGGGCCGATGCCCGCGCCGATCAGTCCGACGAGATACGAGTCCTTGACCACAGCGACCACGACGGACCTCCCGAGCAGCTCACTAATGTACGAACCAGTACGTTAGCTATATCAGCATCCCGCGGCCACGGAAAGGCCCGCCGGACACCCGGAGCCGCGCGCCGGCGCCGCCTTCTAGAATCGCGGTCACCGCCTCCTCGCCCGAAAGAACCCGAAGGAACCCGATGACCAGCGTCGAAGAACCGGCAAGGCCGAACGGACGCATCCGTGACGCCGTCCGCACGAGGGCCGAGATCCTCGACGTGGCCACCCAGGAGTTCGCCAGGGCCGGGTACGACGGGGCCAGGGTCGACGAGATCGCCGCCCTCACCCGCACCACCAAGCGGATGATCTATTACTACTTCGGCGGCAAGGAGCAGCTGTTCACCGCCGTGCTGGAGCGCTCGTACGGCGTCATCCGCGAGGCGGAGCAGGGGCTCGACGTCGAGCATCTGGACCCGGTCGCGGCCATCAGGCGGCTGGCGGAGCTGACCTTCGACCACCACGAGGCGCACCCGGACTTCATCCGCCTGGTCAGCATCGAGAACATCCACGGGGCCGCGCACATCGCGGGCTCCGAGAAGCTCGGCAGGATCGGCTCTCCCGCGCTCGACGTGATCCGCCGGATCCTGGAGTCGGGGCGGGAGTCGGGCCTGTTCACGGCCGACGTCGACGCCGTGGACCTGCACGCGATGATCAGCTCGTACTGTTTCTTCCGCGTCGCCAACCGGCACACGTTCGGCGCCCTCTTCGGCCGCGACCTGGTCGACCCCGCGCGGCGTGAGCACTACCGGAGCATGCTCGGCGACATGGTCATCGCCTATCTGACGGCGGACCGCGCGGCCGACTGAGCATCGGCAAGATCCTTCGGCACGACCTCTTGACACCCGGGAAACGTGAGCGCAACATCCGTAGCCAGCCACTACTAACTATCCAGTGGGTTAATTAACCGGGCAACATCCGACCGGCCGCCCCACCAACCCCAGGGGACCAGCCGCTCCTTGCCCTCCCCTCTGCTCACCCGCTCTCCCGCTCACCCGCTCACCGCCCTCCTCCCGCTCACTCCGCCTACGTTGGAGTTCCCCCGAAGGAGCACCGCCGTGTCCGTCCCCGCAGCACCCCACGACGCGCCACCCGGCCAGCCGAGGAAGGCCGCGACCGCCGCCTGGATCGGCAGCGCGCTGGAGTACTACGACTTCTTCATCTACGGGAGCGCGGCAGCGCTGATCTTCCCGGAGGTCTTCTTCGACGAGTCCGACCCGGCCACGGCGACCCTGCTGTCACTGGCCACGTTCGGCGTCGCGTACGCGGCCCGCCCGGTCGGGGCCCTGTTCCTCGGGCACTTCGGCGACAAGGTCGGCCGCAAGAAGATCATGGTCTTCACGCTGATCCTGATGGGCCTGTCGACGTTCCTCATCGGCTGCCTCCCGACACGCGACCAGGTCGGCACCCTGGCCCCGGTGCTCCTGGTCCTGTGCCGGATCCTCCAGGGCATCTCGGCAGCGGGCGAGCAGGCCAGCGCCAACTCCATGTCGCTGGAGCACGCGCCGCCGGACAAACGCGGCTTCTTCACCAGCTTCACGCTCAGCGGCACCCAGGGCGGCCAACTGCTCGCCACGCTGGTGTTCATCCCGGTCGCCGCGATGCCCGAGGACCAGCTGCTCGCCTGGGGCTGGCGCATCCCGTTCTGGATGAGCATCGCGGTCGCCGTCGTCGGTTACGTGATCCGCCGCACCCTCCAGGAGACGCCGACCTTCACCCAGCAGGCCGCCACCGAGGGCGTCGCCAAGATGCCCCTGGCCGTGCTGATGCGCGAGCACTGGGCGGACGTCCTGCGGGTGGTCGCGGCGGCCCTGGTCGCCTCGGTCAGCACGATCTTCACGGTGTGGGCGCTGGCGTACGCGACCAGTGACGCGGTCGGCATGGACCGCACGTCGATGCTGTGGGTGGGCGCGCTGGCCAACCTCGTCGCGCTCGGCGCGATCCCGCTGTGGGCCACCCTGTCCGACCGCATCGGCCGCCGCCCGGTCTTCCTGATCGGTGCCGCGGGCAGCGGCGTCATGATGTTCCTCTACCTGTGGGCCATCTCCACCGGCTCCTACCCGCTGGTCCTGGTCCTCGGCATCGTCACCTTCGGTGTCGTCTACAGCGCCGCGAACGGTGTCTGGCCGTCCTTCTACGGAGAGATGTTCTCCACCAGGGTCCGCCTGTCGGGCATGGCCATCGGCACGCAGATCGGCTTCGCCATAGCCGGTTTCGCGGTGACGTTCGCCGCGCAGATCGCGGGCCCGGACGGAGACGACTGGCTGTCGGTGGCCCTGTTCACGGCGGCCCTGTGCGTCCCCCCGGTGATCGCGGCACTGACGGCCCGGGAGACCCACAAGACCCCGACGGACCAGCTGGGCGAGCGGATCCGCCAGCAGTCCCCGGACGTACTCAGCCCGTCCGGCACCCTCTGAGCCCGCCCGGCACCCTCCAGCCCGTCCGGCGTTTGAGGACCGGGGGTCCGGGGGCAGCGCCCCCGATTCAGTGACGGGAAGGGTAGGGGCGGCGGGGGCGAAAACCCCTCGCCACCCCCACCCACCCCTCCCCCTCAACCCAGCTCAGCTCCCCCCGACGGTCAACGTGAGCCCGGGCTCCCCACGAGCATCCGCCACCCCCAGCACAGCGGTGAACGCCCCGGCCCGCACCACCAACCCCTCCCCCTCAACCCGCTCACACACCACACCCAACGGCTCAGCGGCCACAGCCCCGTACCGCACGGCGAACACATCAAGCCCCTCGGGCGAGTCCGCCGAAACCCCCACCTCCAGCGCACTGGTCACCCGCACATGCCGCCACCCGGCATCAGGATCCCCGTACCCGCGAGGATCCGCGGCCAGCTCGAACGCGGCCTCCTGCTGCGTGAGTTCGCTCCGCGCGTCGAAGGAATCCGCAGCACCCCGCGGCGGATGCGTCAGCCGCAGCTCACCGACCGCCGCGACGAGCGGAAGGTCGGCCACCCGCCGGAACCGGTCGCCGTCGGCGGTGACGTACGGCATCCCGGCGAGCAGGTACCGCTCCCCGCCGAGCCGTTCGACGATCACGGTCATCCACAGCCGCGTCCCGTCGGTGACGTACAACGACCGTACGTGGCGCAGCACATGGTCCCGCCCGACGACGGGCTTGGTCACGAGCTTGGCGGCCAGCCCGCCGGCCCGGTGGTCCGCGACCCGTACCGCGCCCATCGGACGGCACAGCAGGAAGCCGTCCGCGGCGAGGCCGACGACGGGCCCGAAGCCGTGCTGCCGGTTGACGGCGGCGGCGATGAGCGCGGTACCGCCGGCCTCGATCACGGAGGGGGTCATCCGGTCGTCGAACGACACCGTGACCGTGCCGGAGCGCAGTTGGTGGCAGGCGGGTGCCGTGCTCGGGGCGCGGTGCCAGCCGGCGGTGTCCTGAATCTGCCAGACGAGCATGAACGCGAAGTGCCCGTCGACGCCCCCGTCGGCCCCGACCGCGTGCCGGCCCCAGCGCGAGTCCCCGGCGTAACGGCCGATGTCCGCGCCGATACGGCGGCCGAAGTACCGCAGTCCGAGGACGGATTCGAAGGCGGAGTGCTGCTCGCTGTAGCGCGGCCCGCCGATGTCGAAGCCGCTCCCGCAGACCCGTGCGTCGATGTACCGGGCGAGCGTGTCGCCGTCCTGGGCGAAGACCTCCTCGCCGCTGACCCGGTGGGCCTGGGCGAGGAAGGACAGGGAGATCGGCCCGTAGTTGTTGTCGTACGCGCCCCCGTGCTCGGGAGGCAGCGCCGCACCCCGGTCCCGTACGCGCCGGGCCCGGATCTCCTCCAGATACAGCCGCAGGGCCCGCTCGCGAACCGCCCCGCCCTCCTCCGGCGGGAGATGGCGGGCGAGCATCAGACCGCCGACCACGCAGCCGATGGCCTGGTTCGCGGCGTCCTGCGGGTTGAAGACCGTGGCCTCGGTCAGCCAGCGCCAGTAGCCGCCCGCCACGCCGAGGAGTTCGCGGTACTGCTCGTCGTCGACGAGTCCGCCGGAGGACGTGTCGAGGACGTTGACGGCCTGGAGCAGCGCCCACACCGTGCTCGGCCAGTCCCCGATGGGATGCGCGCCGGGCTCCAGCACGTAACGGGCGTACGGGAGACCGCAGTCGCGTGCCGTCAGGTTCGGGTAGCCGGGGTTGTCCTCGGTGAAGACGCGCTCACGCAGATGGAAGCCGAGACTGCGGCGCACGGCCTCCGGCAGGCGCGGGTCCTTGGTGCGCTGCCAGGCGAGGGCGAGCAGGGAGGTGATGCCGAGCGAGGTGTCGCCGATGTCCTCGCCCGCGGCCGGGTTCTCCAGGCTGCCCTCGGGGGTGAGACGGGCCAGGGCCGTCTCGGTGACGCCCGCCAGGACGGCGTCGTACGCGGCCGGGTCGTCCGGGAGGTCGTGCAGCGGGCCGCGCTGGTGGAGGAGGTGCACGTACATCTAGCCCTTCATACCGGAGGTGGCCAGGCCCTCCACCAGCCGCTTCTGGAAGATCAGGAAGCAGATGAGGGTGGGCAGCAGAGCGAGCGTCGACATGGCGAACATCGCGCCGTACGAGGAGCCGCTCGTCTGGTCCAGGAACAGGGTCAGGCCGAGGGGGACGGTGAACTTGTCGTTCTGCTGGAGGTAGACGAGCTGGTGCAGGAAGTCGTCGTACGTCCAGATGAAGGTGAAGATCGTGGTGGTGATCAGCGCCGGTTTCATCAGGGGCAGGATGATCTTCCAGTAGATCTGGAAGGGGTTGGCGCCGTCCATCATGGCCGCCTGGTCCAGCTCGCGCGGGATGGACCGGATGAACTGGACCATGAGGAAGATGAAGAACGCGTCCACCGCGAGGAACTTCGGCACGATCAGCGGCAGGTACGTGTTGATCCAGGTCAGGTTGTAGAAGATCGTGTACTGCGGGATCAGCACGGCCTGGGTGGGCAGCATCAGCGTGCCGAGCATCAGGCCGAACCAGATCTTCTTGCCGCGGAACTCGAAGCGCGCGAAGGCGTAGGCGGCCAGCGAGCAGGAGATGACGTTCCCGATCACCGCGCCGATCGTGACGATCAGCGAGTTGGTGATGTAGAGGGAGAAGGAGTTGCCGGAGCCGCTCCAGCCCTCGGAGTAGTTCTCGGGGCGCAGCGAGCTCGGGATGAGACCGGGCTGGGTGAAGATCGCGGTGTCGGGCTTGAGCGAGCTGCTCAGCATCCACAGCAGCGGATAGAGCATGACGATCGCCACGCCGATGAGCACGGTGTGGAGGAAGACGCGGCGCGATCCGGTGGCCGAACGCAGCTTCCGCAGCGGCTGCTTCGGGTTCCGCGGCGCCGGCTTCGAGGGCCGGGTCGGGGTGATGGCGGACATGGGATGGAAGGCTCCTCGCTCGGACGTCGGCCCGGCGTCGTTCGGACGTCGATCGTCGGTCGCTGTCGGACGTCAGACGTCATCGGTCGTCGGACGGCAGTCGTCAGTCGTCAGTCGTCAGTCGTCGTAGTGGACCCAGTAGCGGCTGGCGATGAAGTTGACCGCCGTGAACCCGGCGATGACCAGGAACAGCACCCAGGCGAGCGCCGAGGCGTATCCCATCTGCAGGTCGGTGAAGCCCTTCTTGTACAGGTAGAGGCTGTACAGCATGGTCGAGTTCAGGGGCCCGCCGGAGCCGTTGCTGATGACGAAGGCGGGGGTGAACGTCTTGAACGCGTCGATGATCTGCAGGACCACGTTGAAGAAGACGATCGGTGTCAGCAGCGGCAGGGTGATCCTGAAGAACCGGGTGACGGGGGTGACGCCGTCGATCGCGGCGGCCTCGTACACGTCCTTCGGCAGTTGTTTGAGGCCGGCGAGGAAGATGACCATCGGGGTGCCGAACTGCCAGACGGCCAGCAGGATCAGCGTGTAGATCGCGGTGTCGGGGCTGGAGATCCAGTCCTGTCCCTCGATGCCGAACCAGGCGAGGAAGTCGTTGAAGAGACCGTCGCCGCCGAAGACCTGCCGCCACACGATGGCGATGGCGACCGCGCCACCGAGCAGGGACGGCAGGTAGAAGGCGGCCCGGTACAGGCCGATGCCCCGCAGATCGCGGTTGAGCAGCATCGCCACACCGAGGGCGAGGGCCAGCTTCAGCGGCACCGAGACGACGACGTACAGCAGCGTGGCGTGCACGGAGTCCCAGAAGACCGGGTCCTCGGTGAACATCTTGTCGTAGTTGTCCACCCCGATCCACCGCGCGGGCGTCAGCAGGTCGAAGTCGGTGAAGGACAGATACAGCGAGGCCAGCATCGGATAGACCGTCAGCCCGAACAGGCCGATGAACCACGGGGCCAGGAAGGCGTACGGCCACCAGCCCCCGCCCCGCCGTCTGGCGAGGCGGCGGCGCATACGGTCGCGCTCCCGCTGGTCGGACGGGGTGACGGGAGCAGCCTGCTCCTCGACGACCTCGTCGCTCTTCGCAACGGTCATGCTCATCTCTCCCTGACCCTCTCCCGGTCTTCCAGTACTGCGAAGCAACTCGGCCGACTGCAGCTCCCCTTGGGGCGCGGGCACCAGCACTCTCAGCGGCGCGGCCACCGACGCCTTCAGCGGCGCGGTCACCGGCGCCTTCAGGGGCGCGGGGAACTGCGCAGTCTTTTAGGGGCGCGGGGAACTGCGCGACCGGCCCCCACCGGCCCGCAGCTCCGAACGCAACCCCAGCCGACCCGAACCCTCAGCCCCCAAGAATCCCCGCGGACTGATCGAAGAACGCCCCGAGCTGCGCCTTGACCGACTTCTTCCCGAACGCCACCGCCAGGTTCGACTGGAACAACAGATCCCAGATCTGATCGGCCCCCTGCGGCGGAGGCGCGGGCGCCGCGAGCGCATCGCCCGCCTTACCGACCCGCTGCGCGATGTAGTCCGCGTTGGCCATGTTCAGCTTGTCCGTCTCGGTCAGCCCCGAGGCGATCAGCCCCCGCGCCTTCTCCGTCGGCGGAATCCCCCGCAGCAGCTGCATGTCCTTGATCGCGGTGGCGTCCTGCGCGAAGTACGACATGATCTTCACCGAGTCGGCGACCTTCTTGCTGGCCTTCGTCGCGCTCAGCAGCACACCGCCGTTGACGAAGTTGCCCTCGCGGGCCCCGGAGAAGTCGCCCTGCGGGGTGGGCAGGAAGTCGAGCTGCGCGTCGGTGATGGAGCCGCCCGCGCCGTAGACACCGGAGTCGAAGGTGAACAGCGCCTTGCCGATGACGACCGCGTTCTTGGTGAGGTCGTTGTGCGCGGCGGAGGTGATCGCCGGCGGCGGGGAGGCGTTGGCCTTGCGCATCCCGGCCCAGTACTCCCACCACTCCTGGAGGGTGTCCGCGGTGAAGCCGAGCTTCTTGCCGTCCTCGGTGAAGAAGGTCTCGCCCTTCTCCCGCGCGAAGACCTCGAAGCACTGGAGGGTGGAGCCGCCGCCGTCGTCGACGCCGTAGATCTTCCCGCCGCTCTTCTTGTACACGTCCTGGGAGATCTTCTTGAGGTCGGCCCAGGTCCATTCGCGGTCGGGCAGTTCGAGGCCGAGCTTCTCAAGCCCGGTGCGGTTGACGGTGAGCTGGTTGACGCCGATGCCGGACGGCACGCCGTAGAGCTTGCCGTCGACGGTGCCCGCGGCCAGGAGCGTCTTGGAGAAACCGGTGAGGTCCAGGCTCTTGCCGACGTACGAGTCGATCGGGGCGAGGACCCCCTTGCGGGCGTACTGGGCGACCAGCGCGGTGTCCATCTGCAGCAGGTCGGGGGCGCTGCCGCCGGCGATGTTGGTGTTGAACTTGTCGAAGTACCCGTCGTAGCCGGAGTAGGTCGGCCGGATCCTGATCTTCGGGTTCTTCTTCTGGAAGGCGGCCAGCACCTTCTTGTAGGCCGCGTGCCGGTCGTCGCTGCCCCACCAAATCATGGTCAGGTCGCTGCTGGTGCTGCCGGCGCCGGTGCCCCCGCTGCAGGCGCTCAGCGAGGTGCCGAGCGCGCCGGCGACTGCGATGCCGCTCGCGGAGCGGAACAGGGTTCTGCGCGAGATCTGGTGACCCACCGGGTCCTCCTGAAGGTGCGTTACGGATCCCCCGGCCGTCGAACGGCTCGGGTCTTTGTCCCTGAGGTGGGGCCTTCCGGCGTGCGGCCTCGCCCGGCCGCATCGCTCTGACGAGTGGGGGTCCCCGGCCCGGGGCCGGTCGGCACATTCGCGTGGTCCGCCGGGAGAGCGGGCGGAGCGGCGCCCGGTCGGGGCGCCTCCCGGCCGACAGTTCGGGGAGGGAATGTGACGACAGGCCTTCGAGACCGCATCCGCACGAGCGCGCCCTCGCACGGCTGCCGTACGTCGTGTACGGCGGGACGCCTCACCCAGGGCCGGGTCCCGCCGGCCATGGAAAGCGCTTGTCCGGACATTGGCAGACCCGCGGCTGACCCGTCAATGCTTGACTCGCACCCCACCGGTCACGGTTTCGATTCCATGGGCCACGGCGAGGCGGCTCGCACCCGCCACGGTGCCGCTGTCGCCGACCATGCTGCTGACCACCTCGGTGGGCCAGCTGAGCCGCGCCAGCTCGTCCCGCACACCGGGCAGGAGCTGCGGAAACGCGCCGATCGCGCCACCCAGCACGATCAGACCCGGGTCCAGCACCGCGACCACCGCGGCGGCCAGCCGGCCGATGTCGGCGGCGTGGCGGCCGACCACGGCACGGGCGGTGGAGTGCCCCTCCTCGGCGAGGGCGAAGAGCCGCTCGGGGGTACGGGGACAGGGGCCGTCGGCGCCCCGCCAGGCCTCCGCGGCCCGGCGCAGGAGCGAACGGGAGCCCATCCGCTCCTCCAGGGCCTCCCGGCGCGGTTCGCGGCCGTCGTCCCAGGGGTAGGGCAGCCGGGCCAGCTCGCCCGCGGCGCCGTTCGCGCCGCGCAGCACCCGGCCGCCGATGACGATGCCGAGGCCGATCCCCACCCCGATCCGCAGATAGCCGAACGAGTCGCGGTCGCGGGCGGCGCCTGCGTGCAGCTCGGCGAGTGCGGCGCAGTTGACGTTGTTCTCCAGGTGGACGGGCACCTCCGGCGGCAGCGCGACCGCCATGGCGTCGAAGGCCGGGCCCGCCTTCTCGGTCGCGGGGCGCATCCCGGTGCCGTCCCGGTCCCGCGCCGTGACGTCCCCGACGGCGACGACGACGGCGCGCAGCGGGGCTCCGGCGGGCAGCGCGCCGAGGGCCGCCCGGACCGTGTCGGCGGAGTCCGCCCGCGGGCCGGTGCCCCGGGCGAGCAACGTGCCGTCCAGGGCGCAGCCGCGTACCTGCGTGTGGGTGGGGCCGAGATCGACGGCGAGCACCGCGCCCGCGGCCGGGCCGAGGCCGTAGACGGCGGCGGAACGGCCGGTGCCGCCGGAGGCGGTGCCGGAGCAGGCGGCCAGCCCGGCGCTCTCCAGCTCGGCCACGGCGGTGGAGACGGTCGGTTTGGACAGACCCGCGCCGGCCGCCAGCTGGGGGCGGGTGGCGGTGCCCGACGCGGCCAGTACGGCGAACACCGCGCGGGCGCTCTCGCTCAGGTTCATGCTCTCCCTCAGGTCGTGCCGCGGCGGTCCGCCGCTCGGGTCCGTCCGGCCCTCGTCGCAACCGTTGTACGGCATGGCTTCCGCAACCCTTGACGCACCCTACTTCGTTAGTTAACTTCCTAACGAACTCGTGCGGTACTCGCCTGCCGCACTCCCCCGAAGCCCGTCCCGGGGCTTCCCTAAGCCGTATTGACCACGTCCGAGTCCTTGTTCGCAGGCACGGTTCGCCCGCCGTCCGCTTCGCCCGCGCGCACCGCGTACCACGGCGTCGCGCTGCGACGAAAGAGACCCCGTGCCGGACTTCACGCCCGTCGCCGTCGCTATCGACGTGGGCGGCGGGGCGCCGGCGCGGCTCGTCGTGCTGCTCGCCGGACGCGGGGTCCCCGTGGACGACGTGGTGGTGGCGGACGGGGGGATTCTGGGCCGCTCAGTGCCGCTCGGTGCCGGTGCCGCCCGTCGCTGTGCGAGGCGTTCAGTACGCGCTTGCGGGGCGTCGCCGTCGGCACGGCCGGGACCGGCCCCTCGAAGGGGCGCGGGGAACTGCGCGCTCAGCCCTCACCGAACCCGCAGCCAAACACGCAACCCCAACCACCCCAAAGGGGCGCGGGGAACTGCGCGATCAGCCCCCACCGAACCCGCACCCGACCAGCGACCGCCATGACGCCAGCACGTTCAGAAGGAGAGGCACTTCCATGCCCGGTGCGCACCCCCGTCCCTCTCGCGGCAAACCCGGTACCGACGCCGGTACCGACGCCGGGATCGACCGGCGCGTGTTCCTGCGCGGCTCCGTGGGCGTCTCCGCCGGACTGATCGCGGCCCCCGCCGTCGTGGCCTGGCCCGCCGGCGCGTCGGCTTCGACGACCGCGGCAACGACCACCACGGGCACGGCGACGCACACGTCCGCCGCCTTCGTGGACGCGTACACCACGAACGTCCTCGGCAACCTCACGTCCGGGACCAACGCGGCCGTGCACATCCTCGACGGCTTCGCACGCATTTGGAAGACGGGTGCCACCTGGGACACCGGCACCCCGCTCATGCCCGACGTCCTGCGCGCCAACATGCGTTACTGCGCCCGCGTCACCCGGCGCCGCACCGAGGCCGAGGCGCGCACCGCGTTCGTCCAGGACCGGCAGCACCAGAGTTACGCGGTGATCGCGGGCCTGGGTCCGCTCGCCGACCTGTACCGGAGCGGGGCGAAGGCCGTCACCGGCATCACCTCGGCGCCCGACGGTGTTCCGGCGGGCCGGATCAACGACACGCTCCCGGCCGACGCGCCCGCGGGCTCCGCGCTGGGCGCCGGTTCGCACACCTCGGAGCTCGGCAACGTGGCGGAGCTGGTCGACACGGTGCGTGGCCCGTACGCGTCGAGCAATCCGTCCAAGCTCGCCTATCAGTACCCCCGTCCGTGGCGCATGACCGAGGGCGGCCGGATCGTCGCCACCGGGGCGACCGACGAACTGGGCTTCCCCGTCTACGAGTCCGACGTCGTGGTCGTCCCGCAGCTGCTGCGGCAGCGCGGCACCGACCCGGCCGACGACGGGGGGTTCACCAGCGGCCACACCAACGCCTTCTACCTCGCGGCCCTGTCCCTGGCGTACGCGGTTCCCGAGCGGTTCCAGGAGTTGGTGGCCCGTGCCTCCGAACTCGCCCACACCCGCATCGTGTCCGGTATGCATTCCACCGTCGACGTGGTGGGTGGCCGGGTCCTCGCGACGGCTCTCGCGGCGGCGGCGCTCGCCGATCCCGCGAACGCCGGCCTGAAGGCGGCGGCGCGGGCGCAGGCCTCGGCGTACTTCCTTGAGCGGACCGGTTCGACCGCGGACACCCTCTACGCCTACGCGCACTCGGCGGGCCCGGACACCGACCCGTACGCGGACCGTGCCGCCAACCGGGCAGCGGTCGAACCACGGTTGACGTACGTGCTGCCCAGGCGGGCCGCGCACGACAGGTACGACCGCATGAACGTGCCGAAGGGCGCCGAGGTGCTGCTGGAGACGCGGCTGCCCTATCTCTCCGCGGCCCAGCGGCGCGAGGTGCTGCGGACGACCGCGCTGCCCGCCGGATACGTCCTGCTGGACGGCTTCGAGAAGTGGGGGCGGCTGGACCTCTTCGCCGCCGCCGACGGGTACGGGGCCTTCGACGCCGACGTGCGTGTCACGCTGGACGCCGCCGCGAGGGGTTTCGGCGCGGCCGACACCTGGCGCAACGACATCGGCGGCCGGGGCGGGCTCGTCAAGCGCGGCAGCGGAACGCTGTGCCTGGCCGGCGACAACGCGTACACCGGCGGCACCGTGCTGGAGGAGGGCGTCCTCGCGACCGCCTCGGCGTCGGCGCTGGGACGCGGGGACGTACGGGTCGAGGGCGGGACCCTGAAGGTGAGTTCGGCACTGCGGGTGCGGGGTGCGTACGCGCAGGCGGCCGGTACGACGCTGGAGGTGACGCTCGCGGGTTCCGGAGCGCCGGCGCTCACGGTGGGGCGGCGGGTGCTGCTCGACGGGGGTGGCCGGCTCGTCGTCCACCTCGGCGGGGCGTTCCGGCCGCGGCGGGACACGGTCCTTCCCGTGATCGAGACGCGGTCGCTGCGTGGGCGCTTCGACGAAATCGTCGTGAACGGGACCCACGCGGACCCGGTCTTCACATCCCGGGGCCTGTCGATCCGGGTCCCCTGACGCCGTCTGCGGCCCGGTGGGGGCCGTTCGCGCAGTTCCTCGCGCCCCTCAAAAGCGGGGCTACGCCCCAGCTTTTGCCCGTTCAGGGCCGCGCAGAACTACGCACCCGGCCCTCGCAAGCCCCAAAGGGGCGCG
>NZ_JBHWZP010000156.1:0-21921 GCF_042728395.1 Streptomyces sp. NPDC060205 | reverse complement strand
GGCCCGCCGGCCGGGTTTGCATTTGAAATACACTGCTCGCATTAGTTTTTTCCGCCAAAACGCCCCGGGGCCCCCGACGAGCCCGGGCCCCCCCGCCCCCGCTCTCCGCGGGCCCCGCCGCTCCGCCGGGTCACGCAGCGGGTTGCTGCTTGACAAGATTTCAGCCCTCCGAGGGGGCGAGGCGCTGGAGCTCCGCCTCGGTCGACTTGAGCAGGTCGTTCCAGGCGCCCTCGAACTTCTCGACGCCCTCGTCCTCCAGCAGCTGGACCACTTCGTCGTACGAGATCCCGAGCTTCTCGACCGCGTCGAGTTCGGCACGGGCCTGCTCGTACGTACCGGCGACGGTGTTGCCGGTGATGTTCCCGTGGTCCTCGGTGGCGAACAGGGTCGCCTCCGGCATGGTGTTCACCGTGTTCGGCGCGACGAGGTCCTCGACGTACAGGGTGTCCTTGTAGGCCGGGTCCTTGACGCCGGTCGAGGCCCACAGCGGACGCTGCTTGTTGGCCTGCGCCTTGTCCAGGGCGGCCCAGCGGTCCGAGGAGAAGACCTCCTCGTACGCCTGGTACGCGAGCCGCGCGTTGGCGAGACCCGCCTTGCCGCGGGCGGCCTTGGCCTCGTCGGTGCCCAGCGCGTCGAGCCGCTTGTCGATCTCGGCGTCCACCCGGGACACGAAGAAGGACGCCACCGAGTGGATCTTGGAGAGGTCCAGGCCGGCGGCCTTGGCCTTCTCCAGGCCCGCGAGGTACGCGTCCATGACCAGGCGGTAGCGCTCAAGCGAGAAGATCAGGGTGACGTTGACGCTGATGCCCCGCGCGATCGTCTCGGTGATCGCGGGCAGGCCCGCCATGGTCGCCGGGATCTTGATGAGCGTGTTCGGCCGGTCGACGAGCCAGGCGAGCTGCTTGGCCTCGGCGACGGTCGACTTGGTGTTGTGCGCCAGACGCGGGTCGACCTCGATCGACACCCGGCCGTCCTGGCCCTGCGTCGCGTCGAAGACCGGACGCAGGATGTCGGCGGCGTCACGGACGTCCGCCGTCGTGATCATGCGGATGGCCTCTTCGACCGTGACCTTGCGGGCGGCGAGGTCGGACAGCTGCTGGTCGTAGCCGTCGCCCTGCGAGATCGCCTTCTGGAAGATCGACGGGTTGGTGGTGACGCCCACGACGTGCTGCTGGTCGATCAGTTCGGCGAGGTTGCCGGACGTGATCCGCTTGCGCGACAGGTCGTCCAGCCAGATCGCGACGCCTTCCTCGGAGAGGCGCTTGAGTGCGTCTGTCATGGAAAATGCATCTCCTACGTGTCGTATGTCAGCGGCAGCCGGCAGTCAGCGCTTGGCTGCGGCGATCGATTCCTTGGCGGCGTTCGCGACGTTCTCGGCAGTGAAGCCGAACTCCTGGAAGAGGACCTTGCCGTCGGCCGAAGCACCGAAGTGCTCCAGGGAAACGATGCGGCCCGCGTCCCCGACGAAGCGGTGCCAGGTCAGACCGATACCGGCCTCGACCGCGACACGCGCCTTGACGGACGGAGGAAGCACCGAGTCCCGGTACCCCTGGTCCTGCTCGTCGAACCACTCCACGCACGGCACGGACACGACCCGCGTCGGGGTGCCGGCGGCCTGCAGCTGCTCACGTGCCTCGACGGCCACGTGCACCTCGGAACCGGTGGCGATCAGGATGACCTCGGGCTCGCCGCCCTCGGCCTCGAAGAGCACATAGGCGCCCTTCGTCGCGTCCTCGTCGGCGTCGTACGTCGGCACACCCTGACGGGTCAGCGCGAGACCGTGCGGAGCGCCCTTGCCGAAGACCTTGGTGTAGCGGCGCAGGATCTCGCGCCACGCGATCGCGGTCTCGTTGGCGTCGGCCGGGCGCACGACGTTCAGGCCCGGGATGGCGCGCAGCGAGGCCAGGTGCTCGACCGGCTGGTGGGTCGGGCCGTCCTCGCCGAGACCGATGGAGTCGTGCGTCCACACGTACGTCACCGGCAGGTGCATCAGCGCGGACAGGCGGACGGCGTTGCGCATGTAGTCGGAGAACACCAGGAAGGTGCCGCCGTAGATACGGGTGTTGCCGTGCAGCGCGATGCCGTTCATCTCCGCGGCCATGGAGTGCTCGCGGATGCCGAAGTGGATCGTGCGGCCGTACGGGTTCGCCTCGGGCAGCGGGTTGTCCGCCGGGAGGAACGACGACGTCTTGTCGATCGTCGTGTTGTTCGAGCCCGCGAGGTCGGCCGAGCCGCCCCACAGCTCGGGGATGACCGCGCCGAGGGCCTGGAGCACCTTGCCGGAAGCGGCACGCGTGGCGACGCCCTTGCCGGTCTCGAAGACCGGGAGCTTCTCCTCCCAGCCGGCCGGCAGCTCGCCCGCGGCGATGCGGTCGAACTCGGCGGCGCGCTCCGGATTGGCGGTCCGCCACGCGGCGAAGCCCTTCTCCCACTCGGCCTTGGCCTCACGGCCGCGGTCGAGGGCCTTGCGGGAGTGCGCCAGCACCTCGTCGGCGACCTCGAAGGACTTCTCCGGGTCGAAGCCGAGGACCCGCTTGGTGGCCGCGACCTCGTCGTCACCGAGCGCCGAGCCGTGCGCGGCCTCGGTGTTCTGCGCGTTCGGGGCGGGCCAGGCGATGATCGAGCGCATGGCGATGAACGACGGCTTGTCCGTGACGGCCTTCGCGGCCTCGATCGCCGCGTACAGCGCGACCGGGTCGAGGTCGCCGTTCTCCTGCGGCTCCACGCGCTGCACGTGCCAGCCGTACGCCTCGTACCGCTTGGGGGTGTCCTCGGAGACGGCCGTCTCCGTGTCGCCCTCGATCGAGATGTGGTTGTCGTCCCACAGCAGGACCAGGTTGCCGAGCTTCTGGTGGCCCGCCATCGAGGACGCCTCGCCGGAGATGCCCTCCTGGAGGCAGCCGTCACCGGCGATCGCATAGATGAAGTGGTCGAACGGGGAGGTGCCGGGGGCCGCCTCCGGGTCGAACAGACCGCGCTCGTAGCGGGCGGCCATCGCCATGCCCACCGCGTTGGCGACACCCTGGCCGAGCGGCCCGGTCGTCGTCTCCACGCCGGTGGTGTGCCCGTACTCGGGGTGTCCCGGGGTCTTCGAACCCCACGTCCTGAACGACTTCAGGTCGTCCAGCTCCAGACCGAAGCCGGCCAGGTACAGCTGCGTGTAGAGAGTCAGGGACGAATGGCCCGCGGACAGCACGAAGCGGTCGCGGCCCGTCCAGTCGGCGTCCGCCGGGTCGTGCCGCATCACCTTCTGGAAGAGGGTGTACGCGGCTGGCGCCAGACTCATCGCCGTACCCGGATGGCCGTTGCCGACCTTCTGTACGGCGTCGGCGGCCAGGATGCGGGCGGTGTCGACCGCCCGCTGGTCCAATTCGGTCCACTCGATGTCTGTTGTGGTCGGCTTGGTGCTCACCCTGGGTCAGGGCTCCTCTCCACATGTTGCACATGTCGAATGCCGGTGCACGTGGCGCCCACCGGCTCGCTGTCGAGCCTACCCCCGTGGCAACGCGCATTTTTTCGAGTCATTCCAGACTGCCGGGACTTGCCCTCTTCCGCCTCCCGACCGGCGGGTTCCGTATTCGGCAAGTGAATACGGAGCACGTCATCCGACTGCTCAATCCCGAGGCGATCAGTCCTTCGCCGCGCCCTTTCAACACGAGCGGACCCCCGCCGAGGCCGGGGTCTGGGCAACGTCTACAGTGGCGTGGTACGCGCGAGCCTTTACCGGGAGTTCACACCCGGGGCTCGCTGGGATGTCTCTGTCAGGGGTGTGCGTGACGGCCGTTGAATCCCGTCCAGCGGGAGTAGTCGGTGGGACGAGTCAGGGCACGAACCACCGGCCGTTCGGGGCCCGGGTCATGGCGTTCGTCGCTCTCACCAAGCCGCGGATCATCGAACTGCTGCTGATCACCACCGTGCCGGTGATGTTCCTGGCGCAGCAGGGGGTGCCCGACCTGAAGCTGGTGCTGCTCACCTGCCTCGGCGGTTATCTCTCCGCCGGTGGCGCCAACGCGCTGAACATGTACATCGACCGCGACATCGACGCGCTCATGGAACGTACGTCGCAGCGCCCGCTGGTCACCGGCATGGTGAGCCCCCGCGAATGCCTCGCCTTCGGCATCACGCTGGCCGTGGTCTCCACGCTCCTGTTCGGCCTCACCGTCAACTGGCTGTCCGCCTGGCTGTCGCTGGGGGCCCTCCTCTTCTACGTCGTCGTCTACACGATGATCCTCAAACGGCGTACGTCGCAGAACATCGTGTGGGGCGGGATCGCCGGCTGCCTGCCCGTCCTCATCGGCTGGTCGTCCGTCACGAACTCCATGTCGTGGGCGCCGGTCATCCTCTTCCTCGTCATGTTCTTCTGGACGCCGCCGCACTACTGGCCGCTGTCCATGAAGGTGAAGGACGACTACGCGCGCGTTGGCGTGCCGATGCTGCCCGTCGTCGCCTCCAACAAGGTCGTCGCGCGGCAGATCGTCCTCTACAGCTGGGCCATGGTCGGGGTCTCCCTGCTGCTCACTCCGCTGGGGTACACCGGGTGGTTCTACACGGTGGTCGCCGTCGTGACGGGCGGGTTCTGGCTGTGGGAGGCGCACGGGTTGCAGGCGCGGGCCAAGGGTGGGGCCGTGGGGGCGAAGCTGAAGGAGATGCGGCTGTTCCACTGGTCGATCACTTACGTGTCGCTGCTGTTCGTGGCGGTTGCGGTGGACCCCTTCTTGCGGTGACGCTCCGCGTGGGGGTGGGGGTGGCCTCGGTGCGTTGTCGGGTGCCGGTCCGTCGTGGCTGGTCGCGCAGTTCCCCGCGCCCCTAAAAGATTGCGCCGTTCCCCGCGCCCCTGAAGGCGAAGGATTGCGCCGTTCCCCGCGCCCCTAGAAGCAAAAAACGACAAGACTGCGCCGTTCCCCGCGCCCCTGGTTGTGGGGGTGGGCGTCGCCATGCGGGCTACCCGTCGGTAGCATCCTCGTATGGCAGACATCCAGCAGGTTGACGAGGGCGTGGGCGCCGAGCCGGACGCCAAGGGCGGGCGGCGTGCGGGCAAGCTCGCCAAGCAGATCTCCTCCTTCGCCGCGGCTCATGGCGGGGCCGAGGGGCAGATCGCGTACCTCGGGCAGAAGGGTGCCCGGATCGTGCTCGTGGGGGAGGACGGTGAGTGGGGCGACCTCGTGGCCCCCACCTACGCCCTCGCCGAGGAAGCCGTGAAGCAGTCCGGCATCACCGTGCACGAGGACTTCGACGGCGACTTCGCCAACAAGGTCAGGACGGGCCCGTACGAGTGGACCCGCATGGCGGGCATCCAGGTGGGCGGCCCCAAGCCCCGTTAGGGGCGCGGGGCTGTGACATGTGCGGCTCCGCCGCGTGGGCGCGGCCGGCCACGACGCACCCGCACCCGACAACGCACCTCCCCCGTTAAGCCCTGCAACCAGGCGGAGCCACACGTGGGGGAGGTCCGGATGATCGAAACGCCGTCGCTGGTGGACCAGTACTGCCACGGCGTACTGCGGACGGAGCTGGGCCTCGGCACCTTCGAGGCCCACCTGGCCCGCGGCGAGGGCCCACCCGCCGCCGGCACCACGTTCTTCGACACCCAGACCGGTTTCGCCGTACGCCGCTGGTGCCCCCCTCTCCTGGGTCTCGAACCGCACTGCCCGCCCGCCCGCTATCTGGCACGCCGCCGCGAACTCGGCGTCCTGGAGGCGGGCCGCAAGCTGCTGCGGGGGAGCGGCATCACGACGTATCTGGTCGACACCGGGCTGCCGGGCGATCTGACAGGACCCGGCGAGATGGCCTCCACGGGCGCCGCCGACGCCCACGAGATCGTCCGTCTCGAACTGCTCGCCGAGCAGGTCGCCGACACCTCCGGCACCGTCGAGTCGTTCCTCGCCAACCTCGCCGAGTCGGTCCACGGGGCCGCCGTGACCGCCGTGGCCTTCACCTCGGTGGCGGGCGTACGGCACGGCCTCGCGCTCGCGCCCGAACCGCCGGGGCCCGGCGAGGTGCGGGGCGCCGCGGGCCGCTGGCTGGCGGGCCGCCGGGTGGGCGGCGCGCTGAGCGATCCGGTGCTGCTCAGACATCTGCTGTGGATCGCCGTGGCCTCCGGCCGGCCGCTCCAGTTGCACGCGGGGCTCGGCGAGCCCGGACTGCGCATCGACCGCACCGACCCGGTCCTGCTCTCCGACTTCGCCCGCGCCACGGCCGGGCTCGGCACCGACCTGGTGCTGCTGCACGGCTACCCGTACCACCGCCACGCGGCGCATCTGGCCGGAGTGTTCCCGCACGTGTACGCCGATCTGGGCGCCGCGCTCGTGCGGACCGGCGCGCGGGCGGCGGCCGTCCTCTCGGAGATCCTGGAACTCGCCCCCTTCGGCAAGCTCCTGTTCTCCAGCGGGGCCCACGGCCTGCCCGAACTCCATGTGGTCGGCGCACGTCTCTTCCGTGAGGCGCTCGCCCGGGTGCTCGGCGCCTGGGTGGCCGAGGGCGCCTGGTCCCTGGTCGACGCGCAGCGGGTCGCGGGACTGATCGCGGCGGGCAACGCGAAACGGGTGTACGGAGTGGCGTGAGGTGCACAGACTGGGCGCATGACTCGCAGCGGCGCGACCGACCGACTCCTCGACCGCTTCCGTACCGAACTGCGCGGCCTCGGCCCCGTGGCCGTGTGGGCCCACGGCTCGCTCGGCTCCGAGGGCGGCGACGACTACCAGGAGGGCCGCAGCGACCTGGACCTGATCGTGGTCCTGGAGGGCCCGGTCACCCCGCGTACGGTCTGGCGGGTGGCCCGGCTGCACGCCCGGCTGCGCGGCGAACCGCTCGTCGCCAAGCTCCACTGCAGCTATCTGACGCCCGGGACGGCGGCCGGTCCGCAGCGGCGGCACCTCACCTGGGCGCACCAGCAGCTCTTCAAGCGGCCGGTCACCCCGGTGACCCGGCGCGAGCTGCACTCCTTCGGGCTGGTCCTGTCCGGTGAGCAGCCCGGGACCCTGCTGCCGCCGGTGACGGACGGCGAACTCGCCGCGTTCGTGGTCAGGGACCAGCGGGACTTCTGGCGCCGCGAGGTGGACCGTACGAGCAACTGGACCCAGGACTCGTGGGTGGACGTCGGGATGACCACCCACGCGCGCGCCGCGGTCACGCTGAAGGACGGCCGGCTGATCAGCAAGCGCGAGGCCCTGGACCTGCTGCCCGGCCTCGGCGCGCCCGTGGAGGTGGTCGCGGACATCCGCGCGCGGCGCTATCCGCAGCCGGGGGCGCCGCTCCGGGAGGTGCGGGAGATCCAGGCGTGGTCGGCCCGCAGAGGCGAGCTGACCAGGGACTTCCTCGGCCCGGCGATCGACCGGCTGGTGGCCGCGTACACGTGAACCGGGCGGGTGGCCCGGGCCCGTGGCGGGTCAGGTGCGGCTGAGCGCCGACTCCGTCGACTGGCCCGGCAGGTCCGCCACCGTCTCCGGGCGTTCCCGCAGCGACAGCAGGACGCGCAGTGTGGCGATCCACACCAGGCAGGAGCCGAACATGTGGAGGCCGACCAGGACCTCCGGCAGGTCGGTGAAGTACTGGACGTAGCCGATGGCGCCCTGCGCGAGGAGCACCAGGAAGAGGTCGCGGGTGCGGTGCAGGGGGCCCCGGGGCGCGTCGACGGCCTTCAGGACGAACCACAGCGCGAAGGCCAGCGTCACCACGATCCACGCCAGGACGGCGTGCAGCTTGGTGACGTTCTCCCAGTTCAGCGGGATGCGGTGGACCTCGCTCGAATCGCCGGCGTGCGGTCCCGCGCCGGTGACGACCGTGCCCACCGCGATCAGCAGGACGGTGGCGGTGACCAGGATCCACGCCATCTGCAGGACCGGCTTGCCGACCAGCGGACGGGGTGAGTCGTCGCCCTCCCGGGTGCGCTGCCACATCACGGTGGCGACGGCGATGAGCGCGGTGGAGAGGAGGAAGTGCGCGGCGACCGTGTACGGGTTCAGGCCCACGAGGACGACGATCCCGCCGAGGATCGCGTTGCCCATGACGACCCAGAACTGCGTCCAGCCGAGCCGGGTGAGGCTGCGGCGGTACGGCTTCTGCGAGCGCGCGGCGATGATCGCCCAGCCGACCGCGGCGCACAGTACGTACGTCAGCATGCGGTTGCCGAACTCGATGACGCCGTGCACGCCCATCTCGCTCGTGGTGGTGAGCGAGTCGTCGGTGCACTTGGGCCAGGTCGGGCAGCCGAGGCCCGAGCCGGTCAGCCGGACGGCACCACCGGTCACCACGATCAGCACCGCCATGACGAGAGCGGCGAGAGCGGCGCGCTGGACCGTCCGGGGGGAGGGGGTCCAGCGCCCTGCGATGAAGGCGAGCGGGTTGCGCACGGCTTGAGCGGCGTCCGCTCGGGTCACGTTCGGCACGGCTCCATCGTAGGGGGCCGCTTGTGCACGCGTTCACGAGGCCCCTCCGGACCGCCGTGTGCCGTCACTCCCTGCCGTCACATCCGGCCGTCACTCCCAGCGGAAGAACCGTCCGGCCGCCGCCAGGCCCGCGACCGCCCACACGGCCAGGATCCCGAGATTGCCCCAGGGCATCCCGGCCCCGTGCTGGAGCACGTCCCGCAGCCCCTCCGAGAGGGCCGAGATCGGCAGCAGACCGAGGACGTCCTGCGCCCCCTGCGGGAACTTGTCCAGCGGGACGATCACTCCGCCGCCGATGAGCAGCAGCAGGAAGACCAGGTTCGCGGCGGCCAGCGTGGCCTCCGCCTTCAGCGTCCCCGCCATCAGCAGGCCGAGCCCGGAGAACGCGGCCGTGCCCAGGACGAGCAGGAGCAGCACGGCGAAGGGGTTGCCGTGCGGCGACCAGCCCAGCGCTAGGGCGATCCCTGTCACGAGGATCACCTGGAGAATCTCCGTGACCAGCACGGACAGGCTTTTCGCCGTCATCAGGCCCCAGCGGGGCAGCGGGGAGACGGCGAGCCGCTTCAGCACGCCGTACCGCCGCTCGAAGCCCGTCGCGATCGCCTGACCGGTGAACGCCGTCGACATCACGGCCAGCGCCAGGATGCCCGGCGCCAGGAAGTCCACGGCCTTGCCGTCACCGGTGTCGACGACGTCCACGGCGCTGAACAGCACGAGCAGCAGCGTCGGGATGATCACCGTGAGCAGCAGCTGCTCGCCGTTGCGCAGCAGCATCTTCGTTTCGAGGGCCGCCTGTGCCGCGATCATGCGGGGCAGCGGGGCCGCTCCCGGCCTCGGCGCGTAGCTGCCCGCGGCCGTCGACCGGGCGGTGGCCGCCGCTCCCGTTGCCGCCGCTCCCGTTCCCGTCGTTTCCGCGCTCATCCGCGCAGCTCCTTACCGGTGAGCTCCAAGAAGACGTCCTCCAGGGTGTGCCGCTCCACGGAGATCTTCTCCGGCATCACCCCGTGCTGGGCGCACCAACTGGTGACGGTGGCGAGCAGCTGCGGGTCGATCTTGCCGCCCACCCGGTACGAGCCCGGGGTCAGCTCGGCCGCCGTGGAGTCCGCGGGGAGGGCCTTGAGGAGGGAGGCCACGTCCAGGCCGGGGCGCCCGCCGAACCGCAGTGTGTTCTCGGCGCCGCCGCGGCACAGCTCCTCGGGGGAGCCCTGCGCGATGACCCGGCCGGCGTCGATGATCGCCACGTCGTCGGCGAGCTGCTCGGCCTCGTCCATGTGGTGCGTGGTGAGGATCACCGAGACCCCGTCGGCGCGCAGCTCGCGCACGAGTTCCCAGGTGGCCCGGCGTGCCTGGGGGTCGAGGCCCGCGGTCGGCTCGTCCAGGAAGACCAGCTCGGGGCGTCCCACGACGGCCATGGCGAGCGCGAGGCGCTGCTGCTGGCCGCCGGAGAGCCGCCGGTACGTGGTCCGGCCGCAGCTGCCGAGGCCCAGGCGCTCGATCAGGGCGGCCACGTCCAGGGGATGCGCGTGCAGCCTGGCCACGTGCTTGAGCATCTCGTCGGCGCGGGCGCCGGAGTAGACGCCGCCGGACTGGAGCATCACACCGATCCGGGGGCGCAGGGCCGAGGCCTCGCGCACCGGGTCGAGGCCCAGCACCCGGACCGTCCCGGAGTCGGGGCGCCGGTATCCCTCGCAGCTCTCGACGGTGGTCGTCTTGCCCGCGCCGTTGGGGCCGAGCACGGCCGTGATGCCCGCCCGGGCCACCAGATCCAGGCCGTCCACGGCGGTCTTCCCGCCGTAACGCTTCACCAGACCGCTGACCTGGACGACGGGGTCACTTCGCATGGGCGGCCTCACTTCGCATGGTCGCCAAGTCTAGGGACGGCCGGGCGGGCGCATGAGGGCGGGGCGCGTCACGGGCGGCGCGGGACGGCGCGCGGGGCGGCGCGTGAGAGGGGCACGTCGTTGGTGATCCACTCCTCGCGCGAACGGTGCACCGCGAGCCATCGCTGCGCGTAGGCGACCGCGTCCACCAGCGGGAACAGCCGTGTGTCGGCCGCGCCCACCCGGCCCCGTACGACAGGACGGTCCCGTTCGAAATCGGCGCCCAGGGTGTCGAACTCGTCCGAGCTGATCGCTACCTCCGTGACCGTCTCCCAGCGGGGCCCCTCCGGAGTGAGGACCGGCCGTCCCACCTCGACGCGGGGCGCGGGTATGCGGTACTCGGCCAGGTGGAAGCCGGTGCAGGTGTCGTAGCCCGCGCCCAGCAGCAGGACGCGGGCGCCGCGCTCCTCCAGGCGCGCCAGCGGGCTGTGCTCACCGAGGCGGCAGTCCGGCGCGTGGTCCTCGACGATCACCGCGGCGGCCGGGCCGACGGCCGCGAAGGAGGTCTGCGGATGGGCGCTGCGCAGGGCGCCGGGCCAGGAGCGCACGGTCTCCGGGACCACGCCCACCCCGCGCGAGGGCGTCACGAGCGGGTCGTACGCGGGCATCGTGGCCCGGATGGTCGGCCACCACTCCTCGGGCACCGGCGGGCTGCTCCACAGGGCCGGGTCGGAGAGGTCGCCGGACTGGGTGGGGACCACGAGCGTGCCGTCGGGGCCGAGCGCGTCGAGCAGTCCCCGCACGACGGCGACCGCTCCTCCGTTGACCCATCCGAGGGAACGCAGTGACGAATGCACGAGAAGCGTCTCGCCGGGACGTACGCCCAGTGCGCGCAGGTCCGCGGCGAGGGTGGCGCGCGTGATGAGAGGGCCGGTGAGAGGGGGTGTCGGCATGGTTCGCCAGTCTTGCCGACGGCCTCGGCCGATGCCAGCGAATTGATCGATCAAAGATCGTTCCCGCAGGTCAGATTAGGTTTACCTAAGTGATGCACCGCACCCCACCGGGCGCGGACACGGCTTGTCACTCTCTAAGGAATTACGCAACAATGGTGTTGTGAAATACGTCGGCGAGGCTCAGGAGACCCCCACGGGGGCCCCTCAGGAGGAACTCGCGACCGGGGAGCGCTCCACGCGCAACCGGGTCGCGCGCTCCATCCTGGACCACGGCCCGTCGACCGTGGCCGATCTCGCCGGACGGCTGGGTCTGACCCAGGCCGCCGTCCGCCGCCACCTTGACGCCCTCGTCTCCGACGACGTCGTGGAGCCCCGCGAACAGCGGGTCTACGGCGCTCGTACGCGCGGACGGCCCGCCAAGGTGTTCGCCCTGACCGACTGCGGCCGGGACGCCTTCGACCAGTCCTACGACCAGCTCGCCGCGGACGCCCTGCGCTGGATCGCCGAGCGCGAGGGCGGGGAGGGGGCGCTCGTCGCCTTCGCCCGCGCCCGGATGGCCGCCCAGGCCGGCGCCTACCGCGAGGCGGTCGAGTCCGCCGCTCCCGAGAAGCGGGCCGAAGCCCTGGCCAAGGCCCTGAGCGCGGACGGGTACGCTGCTACGGCGCGCAGCGCACCGGTAGGTGAGCAGCTCTGCCAGCACCACTGCCCGGTCGCCCATGTCGCCGAGCAGTTCCCGCAGCTGTGCGAGGCGGAGACCGAGTTCTTCTCCGAGCTGCTGGGTACTCACGTGCAGCGGCTGGCCACCATCGCCCACGGCGACGGCGTCTGCACGACCTTCATCCCCAAGATTTCCCACACCCCGAAGATTTCCCAGGCTCCACCAGTCTCCACGCCTTCCAAGACCACTGATAACGCATCCGCACGTACCGCCGGGAGGAACCCCGCATGACGCTCCCCATCGAGGAGACCGCCCACCCCGAGCTTGAGGGTCTGGGTAACTACGAATACGGCTGGGCCGACTCCGACGTGGCTGGTGCCTCTGCCAAGCGCGGTATCAACGAACACGTCGTGCGGGACATCTCCGCGAAGAAGAACGAGCCGGAGTGGATGACCAAGCTCCGTCTCAAGGGCCTGCGCCTGTTCGACAAGAAGCCCATGCCGAACTGGGGCTCGGACCTCTCGGGCATCGACTTCGACAACATCAAGTACTTCGTGCGCTCCACGGAGAAGCAGGCCCAGTCCTGGGAGGACCTGCCCGAGGACATCAAGAACACGTACGACAAGCTCGGCATCCCCGAGGCGGAGAAGCAGCGCCTCGTCGCCGGTGTCGCGGCCCAGTACGAGTCCGAGGTCGTCTACCACCAGATCAACGAGGAGCTGGAGGCGCAGGGTGTCATCTTCATGGACACCGACACCGCGCTGAAGGAGCACCCGGAGCTCTTCAAGGAGTACTTCGGCACCGTCATCCCGGTCGGCGACAACAAGTTCGCGTCGCTGAACTCCGCGGTGTGGTCCGGCGGCTCGTTCATCTACGTGCCGAAGGGCGTGCACGTAGAGATCCCGCTCCAGGCCTACTTCCGTATCAACACGGAGAACATGGGCCAGTTCGAGCGGACGCTGATCATCGTCGACGAGGGTGCCTACGTGCACTACGTCGAGGGCTGCACCGCCCCGATCTACAAGTCGGACTCGCTGCACTCCGCGGTCGTCGAGATCATCGTCAAGAAGGGTGGCCGCTGCCGTTACACGACCATCCAGAACTGGTCGAACAACGTCTACAACCTGGTCACCAAGCGCGCCGTGGCGTACGAGGGCGCGACCATGGAGTGGATCGACGGCAACATCGGCTCCAAGGTCACCATGAAGTACCCGGCCGTCTACCTGATGGGCGAGCACGCCAAGGGCGAGACCCTCTCCATCGCCTTCGCGGGCGAGGGCCAGCACCAGGACGCCGGCTCCAAGATGGTCCACATGGCGCCGAACACGTCCTCGAACATCGTGTCGAAGTCCGTGGCGCGCGGCGGCGGCCGTACGTCCTACCGCGGTCTCGTCGAGATCGGCGAGGGCGCCCACGGATCGAAGTCGAACGTCCTGTGCGACGCGCTGCTCGTCGACACCATCTCCCGCTCGGACACGTACCCCTACGTGGACGTCCGCGAGGACGACGTGTCCATGGGCCACGAGGCGACCGTCTCCAAGGTCTCCGACGACCAGCTCTTCTACCTCATGAGCCGCGGCCTCTCCGAGTTCGAGGCGATGGCCATGATCGTGCGCGGCTTCGTCGAGCCCATCGCGAAGGAGCTGCCCATGGAGTACGCGCTGGAGCTCAACCGGCTGATCGAGCTGCAGATGGAAGGCGCGGTCGGTTAGGACCCGCCCCCGGAGCAGTCGCCAGATTTCTGACGTAGACGTAGGAAGAGAGCAGACCGACAGCCATGGCTGAGGCTCAGAACATCCCGGTGGGGTCAACCACCGCCGGCCAGATCGCGGTGGCCGCCGAGTCGACCGTCGCCACGCGCATGAGCGCGCCCCCGTCCTTCGACGTGGCGGACTTCCCCGTCCCCCACGGCCGCGAGGAGGAGTGGCGGTTCACGCCGCTGGAGCGGCTGCGCGGGCTGCACGACGGCACCGCGGTCGCCACCGGCGACGGCGTCAAGGTCGACATCGACGCGCCCGAGGGCGTCACCGTCGAGACCGTCGGCCGCGACGACGCGCGGCTCGGCCGCGCGACCCCGGTCGACCGGATCGCCGCCCAGGCCTACTCGGCGTTCGAGAAGGCCGGTGTGGTCACCGTCCCCAAGGAGACGGTCCTCACCGAGCCGATCCGTATCGCCGTGCACGGCGCGGGCGGGGTCGCCTACGGCCACCAGGTCATCGAGCTGGGAGCCTTCGCCGAGGCCGTCGTCGTCATCGACCACACCGGTGACGCCGTCCTGGCCGCCAACGTCGACTACGTCCTGGGCGACGGCGCCAAGCTCACCGTCGTCTCCGTCCAGGACTGGGACGACAAGGCCGTCCACGTCGGCCAGCACAACGCGCTGATCGGCCGCGACGCCACCTTCAAGTCCTTCGTGGTCACCTTCGGCGGCGACCTCGTACGCCTCCACCCGCGGGTCGCCTACGCGGGCACCGGCGGCGAGGCCGAGCTGTTCGGCCTGTACTTCACGGACGCCGGCCAGCACCAGGAGCACCGCCTCCTGGTCGACCACAACACCCCGCACTGCAAGTCGAACGTCGCCTACAAGGGTGCGCTCCAGGGCGACGGCGCCCACGCGGTGTGGATCGGCGACGTCCTCATCGAGGCCGCCGCCGAGGGCACGGACACCTACGAGATGAACCGCAACCTGGTTCTGACCGACGGTGCCCGGGTCGACTCCGTACCGAACCTGGAGATCGAGACCGGCGAGATCGTCGGCGCCGGACACGCCTCCGCGACCGGCCGCTTCGACGACGAGCAGCTCTTCTACCTGATGGCCCGCGGCATCCCGGCCGACGAGGCCCGCCGTCTGGTGGTCCGCGGCTTCTTCGCCGAGCTGGTCCAGCAGATCCGCGTCCCCGACATCCAGGAACGCCTTCTCGCCAGGATCGACGAGGAGCTGGAGGCGTCCGTCTGATGACTGCCTTCGACCGTGCTCAATACCTGCGGGCCTGTGGGCTGAGCGAGCTGGAGGAGGACACCCCGAAACGGGTGGAACTCGACGGCACGCCGGTCTCGGTCGTGCAGACCGAGGGGGAGGTGTTCGCGATCCACGACATCTGCTCGCACGCGAACGTCTCGCTCTCCGAGGGCGAGGTGGAGGACTGTCAGATCGAGTGCTGGCTGCACGGCTCCGCGTTCGACCTCAGAACCGGCAAGCCGTCCGGTCTTCCCGCGACGCGCCCCGTCCCCGTATACCCCGTAAAGATCGAAGGGGACGACGTGCTCGTCTCCCTCACCCAGGAGTCCTGAGGAACCCATGGCAACGCTTGAAATCCACGACCTGCACGTCACCGTCGAGGCCGACAACGCCACGAAGGAGATCCTCAAGGGCGTCGACCTGACCGTGAAGCAGGGCGAGACGCACGCCATCATGGGCCCGAACGGCTCCGGCAAGTCGACTCTCGCCTACTCGCTCGCGGGACACCCCAAGTACACGATCACCGGCGGCACCGTCACCCTCGACGGCGAGGACGTCCTGGAGATGTCCGTCGACGAGCGCGCCCGCGCGGGCCTGTTCCTGGCGATGCAGTACCCGGTCGAGGTGCCCGGTGTCTCCGTCTCCAACTTCCTGCGCACCTCCGCCACCGCGATTCGCGGCGAAGCCCCCAAGCTCCGCCTGTGGATCAAGGAGGTCAAGGAGGCCATGCAGCGGCTGAACATGGACCCGGCCTTCGCCGAGCGCAACGTGAACGAGGGCTTCTCCGGCGGCGAGAAGAAGCGCCACGAGATCCTTCAGCTGGAGCTGCTCAAGCCGAAGATCGCGATCCTCGACGAGACCGACTCCGGCCTGGACGTCGACGCCCTGCGCGTCGTCTCCGAGGGCGTCAACCGCGTCCGTGAGAGCGGCGAGGTCGGCACCCTGCTGATCACGCACTACACGCGCATCCTGCGCTACATCAAGCCCGACCACGTGCACGTGTTCGCGAACGGCCGCATCGCCGAGTCCGGCGGCGCCGAGCTCGCCGACCAGCTTGAGGCCGAGGGCTACGACAAGTACGTGAAGGGTGGAGCATCAGCGTGACGCAGTTGCCGGGCCTCCTCACGGGAACATCTCAACTACTCGACGAGGCGATCCGTAAGGACTTCCCCATCCTGGACCGCCAGGTCCACGACGGTAAGAAGCTCGTGTACCTGGACAACGCGGCGACCTCGCAGAAGCCGCGCCAGGTGCTGGACGCACTCAGTGGTTACTACGAGCAGTACAACGCCAACGTCCACCGCGGTGTGCATGTGCTCGCGGAGGAGGCCACGGCGCTGTACGAGGGCGCGCGCGACAAGGTCGCCGCGTTCATCAACGCGCCGAGCCGCGACGAGGTCATCTTCACGAAGAACGCCTCGGAATCACTCAACCTCGTGGCCAACATGCTCGGCTGGGCCGACGAGCCCTACCGGGTCGACCACGAGACCGAGATCGTCATCACGGAGATGGAGCACCACTCCAACATCGTGCCGTGGCAGCTGCTCGCGCAGCGCACGGGCGCGAAGCTGAAGTGGTTCGGCCTCACCGACGACGGCCGGCTCGACCTGTCCAACATCGACGAGATCATCACCGAGAAGACGAAGATCGTCTCCTTCGTGCTGGTGTCGAACATCCTGGGCACGGTCAACCCGGTCGAGGCGATAGTGCGTCGTGCGCAGGAGGTCGGTGCGCTGGTCTGCATCGACGCCTCCCAGGCCGCCCCGCACATGCCGCTGGACGTACAGGCCCTGCAGGCCGACTTCGTGGCCTTCACCGGTCACAAGATGTGCGGCCCGACCGGCATCGGCGTCCTCTGGGGCCGCCAGGAGCTGCTGGAGGACCTGCCTCCGTTCCTCGGCGGCGGCGAGATGATCGAGACGGTGTCGATGCACTCGTCGACCTACGCTCCCGCCCCGCACAAGTTCGAGGCGGGCACCCCGCCGATCGCCCAGGCGGTCGGTCTCGGTGCGGCCATCGACTATCTGAGCGCGATCGGCATGGACCGGATCCTCGCCCATGAGCACGCGCTCACCGAGTACGCGGTGAAGCGGTTCGCCGAGGTCCCGGGCCTGCGCATCATCGGCCCGACGACCGCCGAGGACCGCGGCGCGGCGATCTCGTTCACGCTGGGTGACATCCACCCGCACGACGTGGGCCAGGTTCTCGACGAACAGGGCATCGCGGTCCGGGTCGGACACCACTGCGCACGGCCGGTCTGCCTGCGGTACGGAATTCCTGCGACCACACGAGCGTCGTTCTATCTGTACTCCACGCCGGCCGAGATCGACGCACTGGTCGACGGCCTGGAGCACGTACGGAACTTCTTCGGCTGAGGAGCTGGCTGAGTCGTGAGGCTTGATTCGATGTACCAGGAAGTCATCCTGGACCACTACAAGCACCCGCACGGGCGCGGTCTGAGGGACGGCGACGCCGAGGTGCACCACGTCAACCCGACGTGCGGCGACGAGATCACCCTGCGGGTGAAGTACGACGGCACGACGATCAGTGACGTCTCGTACGAGGGCCAGGGCTGCTCCATCAGCCAGGCCTCCGCCTCCGTGCTGAACGAGCTGCTCGTGGGCCGGGACCTGGCCGAGGCGCAGAAGATCCAGGAGACCTTCCTGGAGCTGATGCAGTCCAAGGGCCGGATCGAGCCGGACGACGCCATGGAGGAGGTCCTGGAGGACGCGGTCGCGTTCGCCGGGGTCTCCAAGTACCCCGCCCGCGTGAAGTGCGCGCTGCTGAGCTGGATGGCCTGGAAGGACGCGACGGCCCAGGCCCTGGGCGAGGCCGGCGCCGAGAGGAAGACGGCATGAGCGAGACCATCGAGATGAAACCGGCCTCCGAGGAAGAAGTCCGCGAGGCGCTGTACGACGTCGTCGACCCCGAGCTGGGCATCGACGTCGTCAACCTCGGACTGATCTACGGGATCCACATCGACGACGCGAACATCGCGACGATCGACATGACCCTGACGTCGGCGGCGTGTCCGCTCACCGACGTCATCGAGGACCAGGCCAAGTCCGCCACGGACGGCATCGTGAACGAGCTCCGCATCAACTGGGTGTGGATGCCGCCGTGGGGCCCGGACAAGATCACGGACGACGGCCGTGACCAGCTGCGGGCGCTCGGCTTCAACGTCTGAGCACCTGGCACCCGTCCGTACGCGTGCGGCCCCCGGCGATTTGTCGGGGGCCGCGTGCGTGGTGCGTCAGTTCTGCAGTTCTTCAGCTCTGCAGCTCTACGTCGTGCGGCTCAGCCCAGGCCCTTGACCAGGCGGAACGCCGAGTCGGCCTGGTAGAGACGGTTGTTGTCGTACGGGTCGAGGCGGAGCCGGAAGTCGCGGTGGCGCAGGAAGCGGCCGGGGTAGTTGACCGACTCCAGCATGACGGCGCCGGAGAACGCCGACGGGCGCGGGCAGAAGGTGGCGTCCTTCTCGAACAGCGCGGAGCCGTCGCGGCGGTCGGCGCGCAGCCGGAACTGGGCGTGCCGCAGATAGCGGCCGTTCCCCAGCGAGAACGAGACGCAGTCGGCGTCGGCGAGGCCCGGCACCAGCTTGAAGGAGGCCTCCTGCCCGGTCCGGGAGGAGCCGCGCGGGTCCACCCGGTCGAGCCGCACCGAATCGTGGTCGACACGCCAGTAGCGGTCGGGGTAGTTCACCGCTTGGACGGACTTCCGCGCGGACGACGGCTCGGACGCCGGAGGCTTGCCGCCGGACGCGGGCTTCGACGCCGACGCCGACGGCTTCGGTACGGGGCCCGCGCCGCCCTGCTGCTTCTCGGGCGACGTGGAGCCGTCCGGGCTGCTGCCGGAGGCCGAGGGTGCGGCCAGCCCGCTCTTGCCGCTGGGAGCGGTGGCGGCCACGGGCGGCGCGGCGACCAGCGGCTCGTCCTTGGCGGAGATGTTCTCCGTGCGGTCCTTCGGCGAGGTCCCCCTGTCCTCGTCCAGCACGGTCACCGCGGTCACCGTGGAGGCGAGGACCGCCAGCAGCAGCGCTCCGGCCAGCCACAGCCGGCGGGTCCCGGGTATGGGGGCCTGGTCCAGGGTCTCGCCGGTCTCCCACACCTTCGGAAGGTGGAGGGACGGGTCGGGAGCGGACTCGGTGTTTCTTTCGGGCATGCGCGGTTCCCCCCGGCGTCGCCGACGGCGGACGCGGTTCGGTCATTGGTCGTGGCACATCTCGTGGCACATGAGGAGGCGGAGGTCGCGGGCGCACGGGACGGCCATGGCCGGGCGGTCCGTGTGCGCGACGAGGGGAACAGTAGTGGAACTCGTGCGGGTCGAGTAAGCGTTCCTGAGAGCGGTTTCTGCCTGAACTGGCTTGGCCGGCCGACGAGTTGGCGCCCGGCTTCGGGTCCGTCGGCCGGGAAAGATAGTTCAAGGCTTAAGGATTCGAGATCAGGGCCCTGAGGAGGGGGTCCGGCGCCCGAGGGAGAAGCCCGGGCGCCGGCGCCCGGGCGAAGGGAATCTTCCGGTGCGGCCGGAAGATTTCCTCTCAGGGCTGATGGATCAGGGGCGCTTTCCGAAGGCGGACAGGAGCGTGGCGATCCGTTCGCGGCCTGTGCCGTTCTGCACCGGGGCCGCCCGGCTCGTCCGGGATCGCTTTGAGCTCCGTACCGAACAGGGCGGGGGAGCCCTCGACGTCGTTCGGGACGGGGAAGTCCTTGTCGGCGAGACGGCCGCCGTCGAAGAGGCCCACGCTGGTCTGGATGAAGGACAGCGGCGCCGAGTTGTCGTCCATGAAGGCACCGAGGACGGCCTCGTTGGTGAGCCGGAAGTCGCGGATCGTCGGTTCTCGGTAACTTCCCGGTGCCATAAGGGAAATGAGCGAACGAGGGGTGTGCGCCGCGCATATTTCCACAGGGGCCCCGCGGGGTGGCCCGGTTCTGTGTACGGGCGTACGTATCGATGCGTACACTCGTACACATGGGATATGTGCTGCTCGCCGGAGCCATCGCCGCGGAAGTGGCCGCCACCACCGCCATGAAGTACAGCGACGGTTTCAGCAGGCTCTGGCCCTCGCTGCTGACCGCCCTCGGCTACGTCGTCGCCTTCCTGCTGCTGGCGCAGACACTCAAGACGGTGTCCGTCGGCACGGCCTACGCGATCTGGGCCGGGCTCGGCACGGCGGCCATCGTGGTGATCGGGGCGGTGTTCCTCGGAGAGGGGCTGAGCTTCGCCAAGTTCGCCGGTATCGCGATGATCATCGGCGGGGTCGTGGTGCTGAACCTGGGCGGGGCGCACTGATGGCCGCGGGCGGCGGACACGCGGGCCGCTCGGACGGTGACCGCTGATGGCCAGGCGGTACGACCCCGAGCGGCGGCAGCGGATCATCGACGCGGCGATCCGGGTCGTGGCGGCCAGGGGCATCGCGGGGCTGAGCCACCGCTCCGTCGCGGCCGAGGCGGACGTACCGCTCGGCTCGACCACGTACCACTTCACGACCCTCGACGAGCTGCTGGTCGCCGCGCTGCGCCAGGCCAACGAGGGCTTCGCGAAGACGGTGGCCGCGCGTGAGGCCCTGCGGGACGCCGGCACCGACCTCGCCACCGAACTGGCCGGACTCGTCGGCGAATGGCTCGCGGACGACCGTACGGGGGTGGAGGTGGAGTACGAGCTCTACCTCGCCGCACTGCGCCGGCCCGTCCTGCGGCCCGTCGCCGACGAGTGCGGGCGGGACTTCGCCGACCTCCTCGCCCGCCGGACCGACCCGGTGACCGCGCGGGCGCTGGTCGCGCTGATCGACGGCATCTGTCTGCAGGTGCTGCTGACGGGGGCGCCGTACGACGAGGAGTACGCGCGGGAGGTGCTGGCGCGGGTGACGGGTTGAGCGGGTGATGGTCGGCGGGTGGCGGGCGGCGTGTCGTGCGGGTGGCCGGTACCTGAGACGGCGGGGGCGCGGGTTGGCTCGGGCGGGGGCCGCCACGTTAGGTTTCTGTCATGACCGACACGACTGCTACACGCACCACCACCGGCGCCGTCGCCGCCGGGCTTGCCACGATCACCCCCGACGGCACCGTCCTCGACACCTGGTTCCCGGCCCCCGAACTGGCCGCCGAACCCGGCCCCTCCGGCTCCGAGCGGCTGCCCGTCGAACGCGCCGTGGAACTGCTCGGCGAAGGTGCCGTGAAAGCGATCGGCCCGGACGCCCGCCGGGGTGTCGAGGTGGTCGCGGTCCGCACGGTCATCGCCTCGCTCGACGAGAAGCCGCTCGACGCGCACGACGCGTACCTGCGTCTGCACCTGCTCTCCCACCGGCTGGTCAAGCCGCACGGGCAGAGCCTGGACGGGCTGTTCGCCCACCTCGCCAACGTCGCCTGGACCTCCCTCGGACCGGTGGCCGTGGACGACGTGGAGAAGGTCCGGCTGAACGCCCGCGCCGAGGGGCTGCACCTGGCCGTGACGTCCATCGACAAGTTCCCGCGCATGACGGACTACGTGGCGCCCAAGGGCGTCCGCATCGCCGACGCCGACCGTGTGCGCCTCGGGGCGCACCTGGCCGAGGGCACCACGGTCATGCACGAGGGCTTCGTGAACTTCAACGCCGGCACGCTCGGTACGTCGATGGTCGAGGGCCGGATCTCCGCGGGTGTGGTGGTCGGTGACGGCTCCGACATCGGGGGTGGCGCGTCCACGATGGGGACGCTGTCCGGTGGGGGCAATGTCCGCATCACCATCGGGGAGCGGTGCCTCATCGGGGCGGAGGCGGGGGTGGGGATCGCCCTCGGGGACGAGTGTGTGGTGGAGGCCGGGCTGTACGTCACCGCCGGTACGCGGGTGACGATGCCCGACGGGCAGATCGTCAAGGCGCGTGAGCTGTCCGGGGCGTCGAACATTCTGTTCCGGCGGAACTCTGTCACTGGGAAGGTGGAGGCTCGGCCGAACAATGCGGTGTGGGGTGGGCTGAACGAGATTCTGCACAGTCACAACTGAGGCGTGCCGAGGCTTTGACGCGAAGCGCTCTCCTGCCGGTGCGGGAGGGCGTTCGTCGTGTTCGGGTGCGGGTCCGGGTGTTCTGTGCGGGTCCGATGTGGCTGGCCGCGCAGTTCCCCGCGCCCCTAAAAACGGGGCTGCGCCCCTGTTTTTGTCCTTTAGGGGCGCGGGGAAC
>NZ_JBHWZP010000155.1:0-21937 GCF_042728395.1 Streptomyces sp. NPDC060205 | reverse complement strand
CTGATTTTCAGCCCGTCCGGCGTTTGAGGACGAGCGCGCAGCGCGATACGGGGGCGAGGGGGCGCAGCCCCCATACGTGGACGATGGGGGTCCCCCCGGTCGAGCGAAGCCGAGACTGGGGGAGGGTAGGGGCGGCGGGGGCGAGGAAAAGCCCCCTACCTTCCCGCCTCCTTGGACACCAGAGCCACCGCCTCGTCCACGTCATCCGTGAGGTGGAACAGCAGCAGGTCCTTCTCCGACGCCTTGCCCTGGGCGATCAGGGTGTTCTTGAGCCAGTCGACCAGCCCGCCCCAGTACTCCGTACCGAAGAGCACGATCGGAAAGCGCGTGACCTTCTGGGTCTGCACGAGCGTGAGCGCCTCGAAGAGTTCGTCGAGCGTGCCGAGCCCACCCGGCAGCACCACGAACCCCTGCGCGTACTTGACGAACATCATCTTGCGGACGAAGAAGTACCGGAAGTTGAGACCGATGTCGACGTACTCGTTGAGCCCCTGCTCGAAGGGCAGCTCGATGCCGAGGCCGACGGAGATGCCCTTCGCCTCGCAGGCGCCCTTGTTGGCGGCTTCCATGGCTCCGGGACCACCGCCGGTGATCACGGCGAAGCCCGCCTCGACCAGGCCCCGGCCGAGCGCGACCCCCGCCTCGTACTCGGGCGAGCCGGCCGGTGTGCGCGCCGAGCCGAAGACGCTGATGGCGGCCGGGAGTTCGGCCAGCGTGCCGAAGCCCTCGATGAACTCCGACTGGATGCGCAGCACGCGCCAGGGGTCGGTGTGCACCCAGTCCGACGGCCCGCCGGCGTCCAGCAGCCGCTGGTCCGTCGTGCTCGCCTGCACCTGCCCCCGCCTGCGCAGCACGGGGCCCAGCTGCTGCTCCTCCGGTGGCTGCTTGCTGCCCTCGGGGTTGCCGGTAGCCATGTCCGCTCCCTCCGCTTGCCGATCGTTCCACCTCAGCGTAGATCTCCACGGGTTAAGGAGGGGGGACGCCGGCATGTCCGCCTCGGATCGGACCGCCCGCCCGGTCGCCGGTCAGGCCGTCAGCCAGGCCCTCAGCCGCTCCTCGCCCGCCAGGATTTTCGCGGTTTCGACCCGTTCGTCACGCTTGTGCGCCAAGTGCGGGTTGCCGGGGCCGTAGTTGACCGCCGGGACGCCGAGCGCGCTGAAGCGGGAGACGTCCGTCCAGCCGTACTTGGGCTGCGGGGTGCCTCCGACGGCCTCGATGAAGGCCACCGCGGCCGGATGCGAGAGGCCGGGCAGCGCCGCCCCGCTGTGGTCGTCGACGACGAACTCGGCCACGCCGCAGTCGGCGAAGACCTCGCGGACGTGCGCGAGGGCCTCCTCCTCGCTGCGGTCGGGCGCGTAACGGAAGTTGACGCTCACCACGCACGCGTCGGGGATCACGTTGCCCGCCACCCCGCCCGAGATCCCGACGGCGTTCAGGCCCTCGCGGTATTCGAGGCCGTCGATGACCGGGTAGCGCGGCTCGTAGGAGGCGAGGCGGGCCAGGATCGGGGAGGCCGCGTGGATGGCGTTCGAGCCCATCCAGCTGCGCGCCGAGTGCGCCCGCTCCCCCGTGGTCTTCAACAGGACCCGCAGGGTTCCCTGGCAGCCGCCCTCGACCTGCCCGTCGGAGGGCTCCAGGAGGACCGCGAAGTCGCCCTCCAGCCACTCCGGGCGGGCCTCGGCCACATGCTTGAGGCCGTTCAGGTCGGCGGCGACCTCTTCGTTGTCGTAGAAGATGAAGGTGAGGTCGCGGTTGGGGGCCGGCACCGTGGCCGCGATCCGCAGCTGCACCGCGACGCCCGACTTCATGTCGCAGGTGCCGCAGCCCCAGAGCACGCCGTCCTCGTCCAGGCGCGAGGGCACGTTGTCCGCGATGGGGACCGTGTCGATGTGCCCGGCCAGGATCACGCGCTCGGCCCGGCCCAGGTTCGTCCGCGCGACGACGTTGTTGCCGTACCGGTCGACCGTGAGGTGCGGCAGGGCGCGCAGCGCGGTCTCGACGGCGTCCGCGAGGGGCTTCTCCGTGCCGCTCTCCGACGGGAAGTCGACGAGCCGGGCGGTGAGCCGGGCGGCGTCCAGCGTGAGGTCAAGTGGGGTGTCGGCCATGCCGTCGACCCTAACGCGCCCGGTCCCCGCGACCCTCGCGGAGACCTGTTTCCACGGGCGGGTGGATCTCCGGAACCTCACACGGTCCCGACAGTACTCTCCAGTACCTTGTACGCGTGCCTGAGCCGTCCCCCACTTCCGTCGCCCCCAGGCGCCGTGGCCGTCTCCTGCGTTCCGGAGCGGCTCTCGTCGTCCTGCTCGGCGTCGCGGCGTATCTCACCGTGCAGTACCTGACCGGCGGGAGCGGAGTGCCCAAGTGCACGGTCGTCTCGGCCGACGGCGACGGCACGTCGTACGAGTTCACGGCGGAGCAGGCGGTGAACGCGGCGACGATCTCGGCGGTCGGCATCAGCCGCGGCATGCCCGAGCGGGCCGTCACGATCGCTCTCGCGACCGCCCTCCAGGAGTCCGCCCTGCGCAACCTCGGCCACGGCGACCGGGATTCGCTGGGACTCTTCCAGCAGCGGCCCTCACAGGGCTGGGGCACCGAGCGGGAGATCCTGGATCCGGCGTACGCGGCGGGCGAGTTCTACGAGCATCTGGACAAGGTGCCCGACTACAGGCGGCTGCCTCTCACCGTGGCCGCGCAGCGCGTCCAGCGCAGCGGCTACCCGGAGGCGTACGCGAAGCACGAGCCGGACGCGACGCTCCTCGCGGCGGCCCTGACCGGCCGCGCCGCCGCCACGCTGACCTGCGAGGGCCGTCCGGCCACGCGACCCGGCGGCCCGGAGCCGGTGCGCACCGCGCTGGTACGGGACTTCGGGCGCGGGGCCTTCCAGGAGGCGGGCGCGACGGTGGCCGCGAGCCCCTCGGCCGACCCGTCGGCCGAACCGTCGACCGGCCGGTCGGCAGACCGCTCGCCCACGCCCTCGGGTGCGTCCGTGCCGTCCGCGTCGGCGAGCGGGTCCGACGGCAGGCGCACGGTGACCCTCCCGGTGCCGAAGACCGCGGCCACTGGAGGCGGGCAGCGGCAGCGCGGGTGGGCCCTCGCGCACTGGGCCGTCGCCAACTCGTCCGCGCTGCACGTCGAACGGGTCTCGTACGCGGGCCGGGTGTGGACGGCCGGCAGTACGCGGAGCGAGTGGCGCGACGACGGTCCGGCGGGCCGGAAGGCCGCGGACGAGGTGCGAATCGTCACCGGGCAGTAGTACGGACCCTCACCCGTTGGTGGCACTCCCGGCGTGCCACGTCGACAGGTGGCCGCAGTTTTCTGCGGCCCTTCCGCCCGCTTGTCCCGCACCTGCCCCGTGGGCGTCAAATCCCTTGCCAGCAAAGGGCTGTGGGGATTCGACGGGCCGTGCGACCAGGCCTTCTTTGCCCGGGTTTCTCCGCAGCCGATAATGCGACGCATTACCAACTCTTTACTTCGGGCCACCGCAACCTTCGCGGGCTTCGAGCGGTAGTCACTGCGTCCGAGCCCGGAACGATCAACACCGGTCGGCAGCCGGTCGACACCCAGTCGGCAGCGAGTCGGTCAACTGCCGGGCGCGGCGGAAGATTTCATCGTTCTCTCCCCGTCAAAGGAGCACCATGTCCCTCCCCCTGACCCGTCGGATCGCCCGTGTCGCGCTGCTCATCGCAGCGGGAGCGGCACCCGTGGTCGGTGCGGCCGGCTCCGCGAGCGCGGCCGAACTGCCGGCCACCCCCGACCTCGGCGGCCTGAGCGCGCTGGACAACGCGGGCACCACCGTCGACGGTGCCACGCAGAACGCCACCGGGGCGGCCGGCGAAACGGGCAGCAAGGCCGTGAAGAAGGCCGTGCCGGCCGCGGGCAAGACGGGCGGCAAGGCCGTCAAGACGGCGACGCCCGCGGCGCAGAAGACCGCCGGGGACGTTGCCGGGACCACGGGTGACGTGCTCGGTGACACCGCTGGGTCCGCGACCGGTGGTGGGCTGCCGACCGATGCGGTCTCGAAGGGTGGGCTGCCGACCGAGGGGCTGCCGCTGCAGGGGCTGCCGCTCGGCTGATCGGCTTGCTGCCGGCTTGGCTGCGGTGAAGGGGTTCAGGGGTTTCCCCCTGGGCCCCTTCGCCTTTGCGTGTCGCCTGCGGCGGGCTGGTGGGGTTTCGGGTGCGGGTGCGTCGTGGCTGGTCGCGCAGTTCCCCGCGCCCCTTGTGGGGGCTGGCCCCGGGATTTCGGGTGCGGGTGCGTCTCGGCTGGGCGCGCCGTTCCCCGCGCCCCTTGAAGGCTGCCCCTGCGGGGCGCCTTCAAGGGGGGTCAGTTCGTCGTCAGGCGGGAGGTGGCTGCCTGAACTCTTTCGTCCGTTGCTGTCAGGGCCACCCTTACGAAGTTTTCGCCTGCCGGGCCGTAGAAGTCGCCCGGGGCCACCAGGATGCCCAGGTCGGCCAGGTGGGCCACGGTGGTCCAGCAGGACTCGTCGCGGGTTGCCCAGAGGTACAGGCTTGCCTCGCTGTGCTCGATGCGGAAGCCGTGGCTCACCAGGGCTTCCCGGAGGGCCTTGCGGCGGGCCGCGTACCGCTCGCGCTGCTCCTGGACATGGGTGTCGTCCGAGAGGGCCGCCACCGTGGCGGCCTGCGTCGGCGCGGACGTCATCATGCCGCCGTGCTTGCGGATCTGGAGCAGGTCGCCCAGGACCGCGGCGTCGCCGGCGAGGAACGCGGAGCGGTAACCCGCGAGGTTCGACCGCTTCGAGAGCGAGTGGACCGCCACGATCCCCTCGTACGAGCCGCCGCACACCTCGGGGTGCAGGACCGAGACCGGGTCGGCCTCCCAGCCCAGTTCGATGTAGCACTCGTCGGCGAGGACGAGGATGCCGTGCTCGCGCGCCCAGGCGACGATCCGGGTGAGTTCCTGCTGGGAGAGCACCCGGCCGGTGGGGTTGGACGGGGAGTTGAGCCACAGCAGCTTCAGGCCGGTGGGGTCCAGGTCCGTCGGGTCGTCGTACGCGATGTGGTCCGCGCGGGCGAGGCGGGCGCCGACCTCGTACGTCGGGTAGGCCAGGCGCGGGTAGGCCACCTTGTCCCCCGGGCCGAGGCCCAGCTGGGTCGGCAACCAGGCGACCAGTTCCTTGGAACCGACCACCGGCAGGACGTTGCGGTGCGTGAGGTCCCGGGCGCCGAGCCGGCGTCCGCACCAGCCGACCAGCGCGTCCCGCAGCTCCGGTGTGCCCCACACCGTCGGATAGCCGGGCGAGTCGGCGGCGGCGACCAGAGCTTTCTGGATCAGCTCGGGCACCGGGTCGACCGGGGTGCCGACGGAGAGGTCGACGATGCCGTCCGGGTGAGCGGCGGCCTTCGCCTTGAAGGGCTCCAGCTTGTCCCAGGGAAAGGCGGGAAGCCGGTCGGAGACTGCGGACACGGGTTCTGGCTCACTTTCTGCACGGCAGGCACGGCAAACACGGCGGCCCCGCACGGCGGCGGGCCGTACGGGACCGGGACGGCACCCACGGCTGCCGCCGGGCGGGGCCGCCGGCGCACGGGCCGCTTACTGGTTCTGCGGCGGCAGTCCTGCGACGAAGGGGTGGTCGCGCTCGATGAGGCCCAGCTTGCTGGCACCACCGGGCGAGCCGAGCTCGTCGAAGAACTCGACGTTCGCCTTGTAGTAGTCCTTCCACTCCTCGGGAGTGTCGTCCTCGTAGAAGATCGCCTCGACCGGGCAGACCGGCTCACAGGCACCACAGTCGACGCATTCGTCCGGGTGGATGTACAAGGACCGCTGGCCCTCGTAGATGCAGTCGACCGGGCACTCCTCGATGCACGCCTTGTCCTTGACGTCGACACAAGGCTGCGCGATGACGTAGGTCACGCTGTCGTTCCTCCTCGATAGGGCGCTGGCGAGCCGTCTTCAGGCTCCGCCACCTGGCGCGCGGGAGCGCGGCGTCGTCGATGCCCGCACCTAGTATCTCCGTTCTTGGGCATGATCCGAACAGGAGGGTTGGACTGAGCTGTGGATTTCTCACCACACTTCCGGCTTGAGGTCCGTGTCACCCCCGCTGACGTGGGCAAACGCGTCTCGGTGCGACGGTTGCGCGAAGAGGCCCCCGAGGGTGAGAAGTTCACCGACACGGTCGGTGTTCTCACATCATGGGACGACGGTGTGCTGCTGATCACACGCCGGTCCGGGGAAAGTGTCCGCATTGCGGAAGCGACGCTGGTCGCGGGCAAGGTCGTCCCGTCCGCGCCGGCCCCCAGACGGGGACCCGCGGCCTCGTACGAGGAACTGGCGCGGGTCGCCGCACGGGCCTGGCAGCCGGTGGAGCGCGAACGGCTCGGCGCGTGGGAACTGCGGGCCGCGTCCGGCTTCACGCGGCGCGCCAACTCGGTCCTGCCCCTCGGCGACCCGGGCGTGCCGCTGGACGAGGCGCTGTCGCTAGTACAGGAGTGGTACGCGACCCGTGGGCTGCCCGCCTACGCGCAGACCGCCACGGGCGCGGAGGGCACGCAGGAGGCGCTGAGCGCGGAGTTGGAGGCGCGGGGGTGGGTGCGTGAGGTGTCCGCGGAGCTGTGGACCGGCGCGCTGGCGCCGGTGGCCGATCTCCCGGACCCGGGGCCCGGGCGGACGGTCACCCTGGCGCGCGAGGCCGACGAGGGATGGCTGGGCCGCTACCAGCGCAAGGGCGTGAGCGAGGTGGCGCTGAAGGTGCTGGGCAGCGGCCCCTCGGTGTGGTTCGCGACCGTGCCCGGCAGTGAGCCGGGGGTGCCCGCGGCGATCGGCCGGTGCGTGGTCGACGGCCGCTGGGCCGGGTTCGCCGCGGTGGAGGTGGACCCGGCGCTGCGCCGTCAGGGCCTGGCCACCACGGTCATGACGGCCCTGGCCCGCCGGGCCCTGACGGAGGGCGCCTCGGCGGCCTGGCTCCAGGTGGAATCGGACAACACAGGCGCCCGCTCCCTCTACACCCGCCTGTCCTTCACCCCCCACCACGCCTACCACCACTACAGAGCCCCCGCTCCACAACGAACCCCGTAAGGGGCGCGGGGAACGGCGCGACCGGCCACGACGCCCCCGCACCCGACAACACACCGGCACCACCCCCCACCAGGGGCGCGGGGAACTGCGCGACCAGCCCCGACGCACCCGCACCCGACAACCCCACGGCCACCCCCCTACCCCCCAGCCCCCTCAACCCCACAGAGAACCGCGCGGAGCGCACCGCTATCGATCGGCGTGAAAGGGCACGAAGCAGCTATGCGTCCACTACACCCCCCAGACCCGGCGCGAAGCGCCGAATGGCGGCGGCGCTTCGGCGAAGAGGCACGAGCCGACCGCCCCGACCTCTCGGCCCTGTGTCTCCTGGTGGGTGCCCAGGCGGACGGCGAGCTGACCGAGGCAGGGATGGACGCCGCCCAGATCGAGCTGGACCGCCTGGCCGGAGAGCTGCCGTTCCGGCCCGGCGGCCCCCGGTCCTGGGCCACGGCGCTCTCCGAGCACCTGGGCACCGGCCTCGGCTACCGCGGCACGCCCGGCGACTACCAGCGGCTGGAGTCCTCCCTGCTGGACAAGGTGCTCAAGCGCCGCCGCGGACTGCCCATCCTGCTCTCCGTGGTGTGGATGGAGGTCGCGAGAAGGGCCGGGGCGCCCGTCTACGGAGTGGCCCTGCCCGGTCACTTCGTCGTCGGTTTCGGCCCGCCCGAGCAGCAGGTCCTCGTCGATCCCTTCGTCGGCGGCCGCGTACTGACCGGCACCGACGCGGAACTGCTGGTGGCCGGGGCCACCGGCTCGCCCCTCGACCCGTCGATGCTCTCGCCCGCCGATCCGCTCGACGTCGTCCTGCGCATCCTCAACAACATCCGCGCCTGGGCCGCCGCCCGCCCCGAACGCTCCGACGTGGCCCTGTGGGCGGTCGACTTCTCGCTCCTGCTGCCCTCGCACCCGGCCCGGCTGCGCTACGAGCGCGCCCAGCTCCTCGTGCAGCGCGGCGACTTCCTCACGGGCGCCACGGAACTCGACGCGTACGCGGAGATCGTGGCCGCCGTCGACGAACCGGCGGCGGCCCGCGTACGGAGCCAGGCGCACGCGGCCCGCGCGATGCTCAACTGACCCCCGGCCGCCCCTTTCAGGACCCTGCTCGGGACTCCGCTGCGGCCAGTTCCCCCAGGACACGGGCCACCGACCCGAAGAAGGCCGCGTACGCGCGGGCGCTGCACGGCAGTTCCGGGTTCCAGGGCGTCACGGTCGCGGCCGAGGTCAGGGCGCGCCAGGCGGGTACGGACGCCAGCTCCGCCGCCGGGGCGGCGTTTCCGCGGACGTCCGCGAGGACCAGGCCGGGGGCCAGGTCCACCGCCCGCTCCCAGGTGGTCGTGGCCCAGTTCGCGCCGCCCTCGCCCGGCTCGGTCAACCGCACGCCCAGGTCGGCCAGATGCCGTAGCTCGGGCCAGGCCCGGGGGCGGGCGAGATGCACCTGGCCGGGCCCGGCGGCCGACAGCGCGAGGACCTTGACCGGCACCTCCGCCCGTACCGTCGACCGGACGGCGTCCTGCGCGGCGGTCAACTCCTGCTCCTGCCCGACCGGTTCACCGCCGAGGGCGCCGGCGAGTTCGGCGAAGCGGGCCAGGATGCGGGGCAGCGGGGTGCCGGCGCCGACCGCGAGGGCGAGCACCGGCGCGCCCGCCCGTTCGGCGGCCGGCTCCGTGACCGCGTACGGCTGCTTCCCGTCGTAGGTGACGTCGACGACCAGGTCCGGACGCACGGAACCCAGCGTCGCGTGGTCGAGGGTTCTGCCCGCGCCCAGGTACGGGACGTCCGCGAGGGAGCCGGACTTGGCGCGGTCGGGCTCGTCGCCGTCGTGTCCCGACCCGTACACCGCGACGGGCCGCACCCCCAGGTCCCACAGCCCGGCACCCGCGCGTACGTACGCGGCGACGCGCTCGGGCCGCCCGGCGAGCCGGACCGTGATTCCCCGGTCGTCCGTGAACTCCCAGCCCATACGGCACCCGCCCCTTCGGCACCCGCCCAGCGCGGCCCACCCGGCAACGATGCGGCGGACGTCCGGACAGGGCAAGAGGGCACCCGGCCATCACCGGGTGCCCTCTCGGCCTTCCGCGAAGCGGACGAACTGCTGCCGCGTGGGCTCTACGTGGGGTTGGTCTCGATCACTCCGACGCGGTCCGTCGCCGTCTTGCCGAGGAGCGCCTGGCGCAGTGCGCCGACCACGTCCTGCGGGGTCACGGCGGTCTTCTTGCCGTTGCCCCGGGCGATCGTCACACCGTCGAACGCGCCGCCGTACAGCTCCTTGAGGGCGGGCAGGTCGTAGTAGTCGACCAGCTTGCCCTCGGGGGTGGCCTTGACGCCGAGGAACTTCCACAGGGAGTTCTCGGGGCTGAACTGGACGACCGCGGTGCCCGCCTTGACGGTCACGAGTCCGGACATCGCGGGCTGCGCGAACTCCTTCATCATGCGGTCGACCTCGGCCTTGGAGACCTTGGGCTCCTTCGCCGTGGTCGGCACCTTCACGGGCGCCGACTTCCCGGTCTCCACCTGGGTGCGGTACGCGTCCTCGACGGCCTCGGTCGACCGGTCGATGTCGATGCCCTTGCCCGCCTTGCCGTAGACGGCGACGGCCTTGCCCGACTGGAACTTGATCGTGCCCTCGGTCGCCGAACCGGAGCCGCCCGCGGCCCCTTCGAGCGCGGCGGCGAGCTTCTCCTCGTCGACGGGCATCACGGGGGCGACGACACGCTCCTGGCCGATCAGCGAGCCGATCACCGAGACGGGGTTGTAGTCGCTGCCCGCGGCGGCCCGCACCGTGGCCTGGGTGTCGAGCTGGAGCCCGGCCTGGTCCGGCTTGAGCGCGACGGTGTCGCCCTCGACCGACAGCTGGAGCGGCTTGGCGGCCGATGCCTTGAAGGCGTCGTCGAGCTTCTGCACGGCCTCGTCGCGCGTACCGCCGCCGATGTCCACACCGAGCACGCTGGTGCCCTTGGGGACGTCGGAGTGGTTCATGAGCAGTCCGGCGCCGTACGCGAGGCCGCCGAGGGTCACCACGCCGGTGACCAGGAGCACCAGCTTGTTGCGGCCCTTCTTCTTGGGCCGGGCGGCGGCGGGCGCGGCCGGTGAGACCGGTTCCGGCAGCTTCGGGGGCTGGTGCGGCAGCGGTCCGTCGGTGTGCGCGCCCGGTCCGAACGGGGAGTTCGGGGCGGGGGGCACGACGGGGATGCCGCTGGTGAGGGTGTGCCCGGAGACGTTCTCACCGGCGCCGCCGTAGCCCGGCGCGCCCGGTTCGGGCGCCGGGACCTGCGGGGTGAGGATCGCGGTGTCGTCGCTCAGCCCGCCACCGGGGCGTCCGGCGCCCGCGGGGGCACCGTTGAAGGCGGAGCCGCTCTGGGCCCCCTTGCCACCGGGGAAGCCGGAGGTGTCCGGGCCGCCGGGAGCACCCTGACCGCCGGGGCCGGGACCGCCGGGAGCACGGTGGCCGCCGGGTCCGCCCTGGCCACCGGGGCCGCCGGCCGCGCCGGGGTTGCCGGGAGCGCGGTGGCTGCCGGGGCCGCCGGGAGCACCACCAGGGCCGCCGGGGCCGCCGGGGAAGCCCTGACCGCCGGGCGCCGCCAGGGGCGTGTCGCCGCTGACCGGGCCGCCGGTCGGACCCGAGGGTCCGTGCTGGCCGTTCTGGCCGCCGTCGGAGAAGTACGGAAGTCCGTCGCGGCGCGGTTCGCCGCCGTTGTCGCCCGCCTGGGCGCCCGTCGGATACGGCGATCCGCCCGGCCCGGTGCCCAGCGGCCCCGCCGCCAGCGCCCGGGAGACGTCGAAGGAGCCGGTACCGCCGCCGTGGCCGGGGGCCACGGGGCCGGTGCCGCCCGCGCCGGGCAGTCCCGCGCCGTTGGCGTTGCCGCCGGGCCGTGCCCCGGGTGTGGCCGCGCCGCCGGGCCGCGCCGCGGGCGCTCCGGAGGGGCCAACTCCCCCGCCGGCGCCCGTCGCCGGGCCCTGGGCGCCCGAACCGGCGGCCATGCCCGCGCCGTTGGCGTTGCCGCCGCCGGGGCCGCCCTTGGGAGCACCGGCCTTGCGGGGGGCGAACCAGTCGCTCCGCTTCTCCTCGGCGCCACCACCCGCGCCACCGGCACCACCGGCGCCGGGCATCGGGTGGGACCCCGTGTCGGAGTCGACGGGCTGGCTCGGAAGTGCGGCCGGTCCGGTCTCCGGGGCCGCGGACCCGGACGCACCGGTGGCGTCGGAGGACTCCGCGTTGGCCACGGGCGTGCGCACGACGACCGGCGGAATCGGCCGGGATCCGGGGATGTTGATACGGATCCGGGTCGTCAGCGTGGTCTCGGTCTTGGGCTGTTCCGGCCGGTCACCGGCACTGCGCCCCGCGTCGGCGGCGCCGTCGGAAGCCATCGGCGTTCCGTACGGCGGAGTCCCCGACGGGTATGCGGTTCCCCCGCGCCCGTTGGGCCCGGAGGACGAACTGTCAGTTTCACGACTCAAGGCAGGTTCTCCTGGTTGGCTCCACCGCCCGGTTACTCGACCTCGACCTCGATTCGGGCGGCTCGGCGGCGCGCTCCACCATACTGGCCACTTGTCCCCCTCATTTTGCGGCCGTCGGGGAAACCCACACCGGACTTGCACCTGCGTGCTGTGGCGAAGTGGTACGTCACTTGCCAAGTCGGGCGGCGGCGCCGCCCGGTTGCCGTCCCTGACCAAGGGTGGCGCACATCACAGCCACAGCCATACCGCCGAGCAGGAAGAGATAGGAGCCCGCTCCCGCGGCGAAGAGGAAGTCGCCCTCGGGGCGGCTGGCGGTGAGCAGGACGACGGCGATCATCCAGCCGGCCGCGGGCGCGACGGCACCGGCCCGGCCGCCGGTCGCACGCGATCCGCCCAGGAACAGGCCCGCCGCGCCGGCCAGCGCGAGCAGCAGCCCGCCCGGGAACCAGCCCGCCTGCACCAGTGCCCCGGCCACCGCGACCACGGCGCCGAGAACGAAGAGGCCGAGGTGGACGACGATCCGCAGGGCCGAGGGCGGGCGCAGGGGCTGGGCGAGCGCGGCGCCCGCGTTCGACCGGTCCGCGTACGAACGGTTCGCGTTCGGCCTGTTCGCCGCGTTCATCGCGTACCGCCCTCGCTGGTTGCTTCTGTGATCTGTGCGAATGCGCTCTCCGCGAACGCGTCCGTGATCCCCGCGAACAGATCGGTCTCCCGGTCCGCCCCGGCGCGCTCGCCGCGCACCAACTCGTAGTACTCCACGGTGAACAGGGGCTGCGCGAGCCGGTTGGAGAGCGCGAACCACGGTTCGGCGACCTCGATCTGGGTGGCGTGCGCCCGCATCGCGGCGGCCTTGGCCGTGGCCTGGGCGGTGCCGTCGATCTCCGTGGTGACCACCGGGTCGTCCACCACGCCGGGGACGTCGTCGAGCGTGGCGGAGGCGGGGAAGGGCAGTGTGTCGAGTACGTCCTTCAGGCGGGCGAAGCCCTCCTCGGCGACGGAACGCGGCACGCGGTTCCAGTAGATCTTCGCGATCGTCCACGGTGCGCCGAGGTCGGTCCTGAAGTCCGGCTCGGCCGCCAGATCGGCGGCGCGCATGGCGACGCGGTGGGCCTGGATGTGGTCGGGGTGGCCGTATCCGCCGTGCGGGTCGTAGGTGACGAGCACGTGGGGTCGTACCTCGCGGATCACGCCGACCAGATGCGCGGCCGCCTCGTCGACGTCCGCGCGCCAGAAGCAGCGCGGGTTGTCGTTGTCCGGGAGGCCCATCATCCCGGAGTCCTCGTAACGGCCGGCGCCGCCGAGCGAACGGGCGTCCCGCACGCCCAGCTCACGCATCGCCTCGGCAAGCTCCGCCAGGCGGTGCTCGCCGAGGTGTTCTCCCGACAGATGCGCGAGTCCGGGCGGAATGACCTCGCCCAGTTCGCCCCGTGTGCAGGTCACGAGGGTGACCTGAGCGCCCGTGGCCGCGTACCTGGCCATGGTGGCGCCATTGTTGATCGCCTCGTCGTCCGGGTGCGCGTGCACCAGGAGCAGACGACCGGCGAAGGGGGAGGGGGGTCCCCCGGGCCGGCGGCCGGAAGAGGGCAGTTCCGTCATGGACCCCACCCTACGAGGCGGGTGGTCCGGTCAGAACTTGATGTCCCCGATCATGCCGGCGATGTTCGTGGTCAGCTCATTGATCGTCGGGGCGATCGTCGAACTCGCCAGATAGAAGCCGAGCAGGACGCAGACGATGGCGTGAGGCGCCTTCAGCCCTGATTTCTTGACCAGGATGAAGACGATGATCGCCAGTAGCACCACCGCCGAAATCGAAAGTGCCACGGCGGCTCACCTCCAAAGATCCCAGGGACAACGGGGGGTGGGGTCGAACATTGGGGGGCAGCAAATGCGTACAGCAGCCAGCAGGTTGATACCCACACAGCGCTAGTGATCATAACTATTCGTGCGTGCGCATTGATCGGCGCACGGCCGCACAAGGGGGCGCATGGCCAATATGGTCGGAGCATGACGACCGAGCCTCTCTCCTTTCCGCGCCGGCAGGCGCGCACCCTGCGGTTCACGCTGGGCGCGCCCCGTGCGTTCACCGTGGCGCCCGATGGTTCACGTGTGGTGTTCCTGCGGTCCTCGTCCGGCACGGACCGGGCGAACCAGCTGTGGGTTCTCGACGTGGCGAGCGGCAAGGAGCGCCCCGCGGCCGACCCGGGGGCGCTCCTCGGCGGGTCCTCCGAGCGCCTCCCGGCGGCGGAACGGGCCCGGCGCGAGCGCAGCCGCGAGGGCGGCGCGGGCATCGTCGGGTACGCCACGGACGCCGCCGTGGAGCTGGCGTCCTTCGCCCTGTCGGGGCGGCTGTTCACCGCCGAGCTGAGGGCCGGAACCGCGCGTGAGCTGCGGGTTCGCGGTCCGGTGATCGACCCCCGCCCGTCCCCCGACGGACGGCTCGTCGCGTATGCGGCCGGGGGCGCCCTGCGGGTCGTCGGTGCCGAGGGCGAGGACGACCGGGCGCTCGCGGAGCCGGAGTCGCAGACGGTCACCTACGGGCTCGCCGAGTTCGTCGCGGCCGAGGAGATGGGCCGCTCACGGGGCTTCTGGTGGTCCCCCACGTCGGACCGTCTGCTGGTGGCACGGGCCGACGACGCCCCCGTACGCCGCTGGTGGATCTCCGACCCCGCGCATCCCGGGCGGGAGCCGCAGCAGGTGGCGTATCCGGCGGCGGGCACGGACAACGCGGAGGTGCGGCTTTTCGTACTGGGGCTCGACGGGGCACGTACGGAGGTTCAGTGGGACCGGGCCCGCTACCCGTATCTGGCGCGAGTGCACTGGTCGGCCGCCGGGGCGCCGCTGCTGCTCGTCCAGGCGCGCGACCAGGCGAGTCAGCTCTATCTGGCCGTCGATCCGGACAGCGGGACCACCAGGATGGTGCACGCGGACGAAGATCCGATTTGGCTTGATCTTTTCCCCGGTGTGCCGAGCTGGAGCCCGAGCGGACAGCTCGTGCGGATCGCCGACGAGGGCGGGGCGCGTGTGCTCGCGGTGGGCGAACGCCCCCTCACGGGTCCGCAGTTGCACGTGCGCGCCGTGCTCGACGTCTCCGACGACGACGTGCTCGTGTCCGCGTCGGCCGGCACGGCCGCGGCCGACCCCGAGATCGGGGAGGTGCACGTCTACCGGGTCAACGACCTCGGCGTCGAACGGATCTCCCAGGAGCCCGGTGTGCACTCGGCGGTGCGGGCCGGCGGTGTGACCGTCCTCGTGTCGGCCGTGCCCGACAGGCCCGGGGCGCAGGTCAAGGTGGTGCGCGACGGGGGCCGCAGGGCGGCGGGGAGCGGCCGGGGCGGCGGCGGCACGGAGGCGGTGACCGTGGCCTCGTACGCCGAGCACCCCGGAATGAGCCCGCGCGTGCACCTCACGGAAGCCGGTGAGCGCCGGGTGCCGTGCGCCGTCGTGCTCCCCACGGGCTACACCGACGGTCCGCTGCCGGTGCTCATGGATCCCTACGGCGGGCCGCACGGGCAGCGGGTGCTGGCGGCGCACAACGCGTACCTCGCGCCCCAGTGGTTCGCCGATCAGGGCTTCGCGGTGGTCGTGGCGGACGGGCGGGGCATGCCGGGCCGCTCACCGGCCTGGGAGAAGGCGGTCAAGGACGATCTGGCGGCGGTCGTCCTCGACGACCAGGTCCACGCGCTGCACGCCCTCGCCGAGCGCTTCCCCCTGGATCTGACCCGGGTGGCGATCCGCGGCTGGTCGTTCGGCGGCTACCTCGCGGGGCTCGCGGCGCTGCGCCGCCCCGATGTCTTCCACGCGGCCGTGGTGGGCGCGCCGGTCACCGACCAGCGGCTGTACGACACGCACTACACGGAGCGGTATCTGGGCGATCCGAACCGGCAGCCCGAGGTGTACACGGCGAACTCGCTGATCGACGACGACGGACTGGTGGGGGCCATCGGGCCGGCGCGGCCCATGATGATCGTGCACGGTCTCGCCGACGACAACGTGGTGGTCGCGCACTCGCTGCGGCTGTCCTCCGCGCTGCTGGCCGCGGGCCGTCCGCACGAGGTGCTGCCGCTGTCCGGGGTCACGCACATGACCCCGCAGGAACAGGTCGCGGAGAATCTGCTGCTGCTCCAGGTGGACTTCCTGAAGCGGTCGCTGGGCCTGCGGTAGGGAAACCGGCGGCGGGGTGGCGACCGGCCGGGGAGACATGGCGCTCCCCGGCCGGTCTACGGCACCCGCACGGCCGTACGCTGTTCACAGTGCCGCGTCCGTATATCGGTGCCGGGTCGGCCAAGTTGCCTGCGTGTTAACGCAGTTGCTGCATGTTTGTCAGCCTATGTCGGCCCGTCCGGCGTATCGTCCGGCACCTTCCCCGGCGGCTCCTCCGGCGGCACCACCTGCTTCTCCTCCGCGAAGTGGCAGGCCGAGTCATGGGCGGCGGGACCGGCCTCGTACCGGAACTCCGCGGGTACGGCGAGCAGCGGGACCTCCATCGCGCAGCGCTCGGCGGCCTTCCAGCAGCGGGTGCGGAAGCGGCAGCCGGAGGGGATGTTCGCCGGCGAGGGCACGTCACCGAAGAGGATGATCCGCTCCCGGTGCTCCCGGGCCTCCGGGTCCGGCACGGGCACAGCGGACAGCAGTGCCTGGGTGTACGGGTGCGTCGGGTGGTCGTAGATCTCGGCGTCCCGGCCGGTCTCCACGATCCGCCCGAGGTACATCACCCCGACGCGGTCGGAGATGTGCCGCACGATGGACAGGTCGTGCGCGATGAAGACGTAACTGAGGGCGAACTCGCTCTGGAGGCGGTCCATCAGGTTGATCACCTGCGCCTGCACCGACACGTCGAGGGCCGACACGGGCTCGTCCGCGACGATGATCTCGGGGCGCAGGGCCAGGCCGCGCGCGATGCCGATGCGCTGGCGCTGGCCGCCGGAGAACTGGTGCGGATAGCGGTTGATGTACTCGGGGTTGAGCCCCACCACGTCCAGCAGGTCCTGCACCTGCCGTCGCCGGTCACCCTTCGGCGCGACCTCGGGGTGGATCTCGTACGGCTCCCCGATGATGTCGCCGACGGTCATGCGGGGGTTGAGCGAGGTGTACGGGTCCTGGAAGACCATCTGGATGTTGCGGCGGACGGCCTTGAGGGCGCGGCCGGACAGCTTGGTGATGTCGTCGCCCTTGTATCTGATCTCGCCCGCGGTCGGCCGCTCCAGGTTGACCAGCATCTTGGCGACCGTCGACTTGCCGCAGCCGGACTCGCCGACGATGCCGAGGGTTTCCCCCGCGCCGAGGTCGAAGTCGACGCCGTCGACGGCCTTCACCGCGCCCACCTGCTTGCGGAACAGGATTCCCTGGGTGAGCGGATAGTGCTTGACGAGGCCGCGGACCTGGAGGATCGGCTCGCCGACGGGGGCGTTCAGATGCTCGGCGACCGCGCCGTTCTTCCGCTCAGCCATTGAGGCACTCCCTCCAGAAGTGGCAGGCGCTCACACGGCCGTTGCCCGCCTCGGTCAGGTCGGCCGCCTCGGTCGTCACCTCGTACAGGGGAGGTACGTCGGTGCGGCAGACGTCCTGGGCCATGGGGCAGCGCGGGTTGAAGGCGCAGCCCGGCGGGATGTTCATCAGGTTGGGCGGCAGGCCCTTGATCGCGTAGAGCTCCCGGCCCTTCTGGTCGAGCCGCGGGATCGACTCCAGCAGACCCTTCGTGTACGGGTGCGCGGGGGCCTTGTAGATGTCGTGGACCGGGGCGGACTCGACGATCCGGCCCGCGTACATCACGGCGATCCGGTCGGCGACGTCCGCGACCACGCCGAGGTCGTGGGTGATGAGGATGAGGCCCATGTTGAGCTCGCGCTGCAGCTCGGCGAGCAGGTCCATGACCTGGGCCTGGACGGTGACGTCGAGGGCGGTGGTGGGTTCGTCGGCGATGATCAGGGCCGGTTCGAGGGCGAGCGCCATCGCGATCATGATGCGCTGGCGCATACCGCCGGAGAACTGGTGGGGATAGTCGCCCACGCGGGAGGCGGCGCCCGGGATGCGGACCCGGTCCATCAGCTCGACGGCCTTCGCCCTGGAGTCCTTGCGGGACATGCCCCGGTGGACCGTGAACATCTCGCCCAGCTGGGCGCCGACGCTGAGCACCGGGTTCAGGGACGACAGCGCGTCCTGGAAGATCATCGCCATCTGGGCGCCGCGGACCTTGCGCCGCTCCTCCTCCTTGAACTTCAGGAGGTCCTGGCCCTTGAAGAGGATCTCGCCCCCGGTGATCTTCCCGGGCGGGGTGTCGAGGATGCCCATCACGGCCTGCGCGGTCACCGACTTGCCGGAGCCGGACTCGCCGAGCACGGCGAGCGTCTCGCCCTCGTCCACGCTGTAGGTGACCCCGTTGACGGCCTTGGCGACACCGTCCCGGGTCCTGAACTCCACGTGCAGATCGCGCACTTCGAGCAGCACGTCACTCACCTCAGCTTCGGGTCGAGGGCGTCGCGCACCGCGTCGCCGAGCATGATGAACGCGAGGACGGTGACGGCCAGCGCCCCGGCGGGCCACAGCAGGGCGTGCGGCGCGGTGCGGATGTACTGGGACGCCGAGGAGATGTCGATGCCCCAGCTCACCGTGGGCGGCTTCAGCCCGACGCCGAGGAACGAGAGGGTCGCCTCCAGCGAGATGTACGTTCCCAGCGCGATGGTCGCCACGACGATGACCGGGGCGATCGCGTTGGGGGTGATGTGCCGCAGCAGCATCCGGGAGTTCGAGGCGCCGAGCGCGCGGGCGGCCTGCACGTAGTCGTTCTGCTTGGTGGTGATGACCGAGCCGCGGGCGATGCGGGAGATCTGCGGCCAGCCGAGCAGCACCATGAAGCCGATCACCGGCCAGATGGTGGAGCTGGTGACGACGGACAGCAGCACCAGACCGCCGAGGACGACGGGGATCGCGAAGAAGATGTCGGTGATACGGGAGAGGACCGCGTCCCACGCCCCGCCGAAGAACCCGGCGAGCCCGCCGAGCACCGAGCCGAGGATCGCCACCCCGAGCGTGGCGCAGACGCCGACGGTGACGGAGACCCGGGCCCCGTACACCGTGCGCGTGTAGACGTCGCAGCCCTGGCCGTTGTAGCCGAAGGGGTGGCCCGGCTGGGAGCCCTCCTGGGACTTGGCGAGGTCGCACTTGAGGGGGTTGCCGGAGGCGATCGCCGAGGGCCACAGCGAGATGACGATCAGGAAGAGGATGACGAGCCCCGAGATGATGAAGACGGGGTTGCGCCGCAGGTCGCGCCAGGCGTCGGACCACAGGGAACGGGGCTTGTCCTGCGGCCCCGTGCCGTCCGGCCCGCCGAGGGGCTTGCGCAGCGAGTCGGCCTCCTCGGTGGCGAGGTCCATCGCGCCGCCCATGCCGGTGGCGGCGATGGCGCCGTCCTCGGGGGCACGGCCGCCGCCGGACAGGTGCGGCCCCGGCGGCATGGAGGGCAGGGGCCGCTCCGGCGGCGTCGGCTGCTCAGGCATAGCGGATCCTCGGGTCGAGTACGGCGTACAGGAGGTCGACCAGCAGGTTGGCCACCAGGAAGACGAGGACGAGGACGGTCACGAAGCCGACGACGGTCTGCGTGTTCTGGCGCAGGATCCCCTGGTACAGCTGGAATCCGACGCCGTGGATGTTGAAGATCCGCTCGGTGACGATCGCGCCGCCCATCAGCGCCCCGATGTCGGTGCCGATGAAGGTGACCACCGGGATGAGGGAGTTGCGCAGCAGGTGCCGGGTGATGACGCGGCGCCGTGGCAGGCCCTTGGCGATGGCCGTACGGACGTAGTCGGCGCGCCGGTTCTCCGCGATGGACGTCCGGGTCAGCCGGGTCACATAGGCGAGGGAGACGGACGCGAGGACCAGGCCCGGCACGATCAGCTCGTCGAAGGGCGCCTCGGAGGAGACGGACGGGCTGATCCAGCCCCATTTGACGCCCAGCAGCAGCTGGAGCAGCAGACCGGTGACGAAGGTGGGCACCGAGATGACGACGAGGGTGACCAGCAGGACACCGGTGTCGACGGGCCGGCCGCGGCGCAGTCCGGTGACGACACCGAGCGCGATGCCGATGACGATCTCGAAGAGGATCGCGACGATCGTGAGCCGGATGGTGACCGGGAACGCGGTCGACATCAGCTCGGTGACCGCCTGTCCGTTGAACGCGGTGCCGAAGTCGCCGGTGAAGACGTTGCCCATGTAGGTCGCGTACTGCTGCCACACGGGCTTGTCCAAGCCGAACTCCCTGCGCAGCTGGGTCGCCGTCGCGGGGTCGCACTGGCGGTCTCCGCAGAGGCCCGCGATGGGGTCGCCCATCACGTTCACCATCAGGAAGATCAACAAGGTGGCGCCGATGAAGACCGGGATCATCTGCAGCAGACGCCGGATCACATACCGTCCCATGAGGGCTCCGGAGGTAGGCGGGTAGCCGGGGGCGGGCGCCTGGGCTTCCTGGAAGCGCGCCCGCCCCCGCGGCTCAGCTGACCTTGATCTCGTTGTAGACGGGCAGGCTGAACGGGTTCAGTGCCACGTTCGAGATCCGGTCCGAGTAGCCGGCGCTGCCGTTCTGGTACCAGAGCGGAATGGCGCCCATGTCGTCCCGCAGGACCTCTTCGGCGTCCTGGAAGAGGCCGACGGCCTTGGCCTGGTCGGTCTCCGCGTTGGCCTTGTCGACGAGGTCGTCGAACTCCTTGCTGGTCCACTTGCCGTCGTTGGACGAGGCGTTGGTGTAGTACAGCGGCTGCAGGAAGTTCTGGATCAGCGGGTAGTCCATCTGCCAGCCCGCCCGGAAGGGGCCCGACATCTTGGACTGGGTGATCTGGTTGCGGAAGTCGGCGAAGGTGCCGACCGGGTTGCCGACGCAGGCCTTGTCGTTGCCGAGGGCGTTGTTGACGGAGTTGCAGACGGCGTCCACCCACTCCTTGTGGGAGCCGGTGTCCGCGTTGTAGGAGATCTTGACCTGCCCGCCGGGCAGCCCGCCGCCCTCCTCGATCATCTTCTTGGCCTTGGCGGGGTCGTACTCGCAGGCGTCACCGCACAGCCCCTCCTTGAAGCCGCCGGCCTCGCCGAGGACGGGCGAGGTCCAGTCGCTCGCGGGGGTGCGCGTCTTCTGGAAGATGGTCTCGGTGATCTGCTTGCGATTGATGGCCATGGAGAGCCCGGTACGGACCTTCTCCATCCCGTCCTTGCCCCAGTTCTTGTCGTAGAACGGGAAGGCGAGGGTCTGGATGATGCCGGCGGGGGTGTTGATGTACCGGTCGCCGAGGTCGCTCTTGGCGTTCTTGAGCTGGGCGGCGGGCACGTCGTCGACGAGGTCGAGGTTGCCTGCCATCAGGTCCGTGTAGGCGGTGTTGTTGTCGGTGTAGACCTTCAGGTCCACCCCGCCGTTCTGCGCCTTGTCGTCCCCCGGGTACTTGTCCCACGTGCGCATCTTCATCGCCGAGCCCTTGGCGTACGAGTCGATCGTGTACGGGCCGTTGCCGACCGGCTTCTTCAGCCAGGCCGCGTGGTCGTCGAAGAACGCCTGCGGCAGCGGGGCGAAGGCGGCGTAGCCGAGGGTGTCGGGGAAGGTCGAGAACTTCTGGTTGAGCTTGATCGTGAAGGTGTTGTCCCCCGTCACCTTCAGCCCGCTCAGGGTCTGGGCGGACTGCTTGCCGCCGTCCTCCGGGTGGACCTTGTCGTAGCCGTCGATGTACCCGAAGAAGTACGCGTTCTTCTGGTTGTTCTTGAGGCTCGCGCCGTAGTTCCAGGCGTCCACGAAGGACTTGGCGGTGACCGCCTCGCCGTTGCTGAACGTCCAGCCGCTCTTGACGGTGACGGTGAAGTTCTGCGAGTCCGAGGTGTCGATCTTCTCGGCCAGCATGTCCTTGGCCTCGCCGGTCTTCGGGTCGTAGCGCTTGAGGCCGCGGAAGAGCATGTCGAGGACCTTGCCGCCCTGCACCTCGTTGGTGTTGGCGGGCTCCAGGGGGTTCTGCGGGTCGCCCCACGACGAACTGAGGATCCCGGAGCCGTCGCCGCCGCCGCTGTCGCCTCCGTCCCCGCCTCCCCCACAGGCCGTCGCGGCGAGGGCTACCGCCGTCGCGCAAACGGCCCATCTGGCGTGTGTGGCTCCACGCATGGAGTGCCTCCTCATCGGTGCGCTGCGGCTCCGGCGCCGGAGCCAATTCCTTTGCGCCCAATATCGGTGCAGAACTCACATAGCGCACATTTGGCGACCCACATGGGTGCACGCGGCACCGGAGGTGCGGGCCGGTTGCGCAGTTCCCCGCGCCCCTGAGGGGTGGGGGCGACCGGTCGTGTGTCGGCTGTCGGCCGGTGGGGGCTTGTCGCGCCGTTCCCCGCGCCCCTGAGGGGTGGGGGCGACCGGTCGTGTGTCGGCTGCGGCCCGGTGGGGGCGGGCCGCGCAGTTCCCCGCGCCCCCAGGAGGGGCACTTCGTGCCCCGTCAGGGG